>NZ_AEXS01000088.1:0-94620 GCF_000204455.1 Paenibacillus sp. HGF5
CGCGCATCCTCGATCGCTTCCTTCACGATCTCGACCCCATACACCTTCTTGGCATGCTGCGCCAAGAACAGGGATATCGTCCCGATCCCGCAATAGGCGTCGATCACGGTCTCTTCCCCGGTTAATCCTGCATACTCCACCGTTTTACCGTACAACACTTCGGTCTGAGCCGGGTTCACCTGGTAGAAGGAACGCGCAGAAATCGCAAACTTCACATCACCGATATAGTCATGGATGACCTCACGCCCCCACAGGACGCGGGTTACATCTCCAAAAATAACATTAGTTTTACGTATATTCACGTTCTGGCAAACACTCACAACAGCCGGGAGCTCCTCACGGATCGCAGCGACCCACTCGTTCAGGCGCGGTATCCGCTCGCCGTTCGTGACGAGCACAATCATCATCTCCCGGGTGGCAAAGCCGATCTTCACCACAACATGGCGAAGCAGGCCTTGGCCTGTCTCTTCATTGTACGCGGTGATGCCTAGCTTCCGCCCGATAGCTTTGACGCGGCTGACGACCTCGTCGTTCTGCTCATGCTGGATGAGGCATGTCTCCATGTCCACGATCCGGTGGCTGCCGCGGGCGTAGAAGCCGCCAACTAGGCCGCCTTCCGTTACGCCGATCGGCACCTGAGACTTGTTGCGGTAGCGCCAAGGCTCGCTCATGCCGAGTGTCGGCCGCACGAGGATCCCCTCTTGATCTGATTCAACGCCGGACACGGCATGATTCGCCCCATTGGTTTGAGAATTCTCAATGTCCCCTCCACCATCTGTGCCACTCCGCTCGTCGTCCACACGCATCTCTCCAGCAACTGCCGCCTCACGCACCACCCGCAGCTTCCCGATCCGCTCCAGGTTGTCCACCACCAGCTGGCGCTTCCACTCCAGCTGTCCGGCATAACTCATATGCTGCAGCTGGCAGCCGCCGCATTGGTCGTAGATCGGGCACGGAGCTGCGATGCGGTTCGGGCTCTGTTCAACCAGCTCCAGCAGCTTAGCGTAGCCATACTGCTTCTTGGTCTTGAGCACCTTCACCCGGGCCTTCTCGCCCGGCAGGGCGCCCTGAACGAACAGAGTATAGCCGTCGGCACGGCCGACCCCTTCCCCGTCATGGTTCATTCCTATAATATCGATCACGACCTCGTCGTTCTTGGCCACCGGCAGGTCCAGGAGGGCCGCCGAAGCCGCCGGCTTGCCGCTGCGGCGCGTGTCGCTTCCCTTGCGGTTCTTCTTCATGGTGTGCTGTTCACTTCTTTCCGTTCAACTTGTCCCTTACTACTCTATATTCCCAATCGGAACACCATCCATAATCAAAACGGATGATCTTCCGTTAACCTTCACTCGCTTAAACAACAAAAAGCT
The DNA here is from genome assembly GCF_000204455.1 of Paenibacillus sp. HGF5. Classification (NCBI taxonomy): domain Bacteria; kingdom Bacillati; phylum Bacillota; class Bacilli; order Caryophanales; family Paenibacillaceae; genus Paenibacillus; species Paenibacillus sp. HGF5. The sequence goes on from NZ_AEXS01000088.1 coordinate 1,368, forward strand.
CCCCCAAGGGAGCTTAGCGCACAAGCTCACGTCCATCATTATACGGGAGCCTCGTATGTTATTCAATCCATTCAGCCTGCAAATCCAATCATTTACTTACAAGAGCCTGAAGCCTAAGCGGCGATTCTCGGCCTGTTCCATCTCGTTCCATGGCCCATCGCCCCAATCGCCTATCCATCGCTAATGCGATCTGTCCACGCGGAGCCATCGGCAGCACCCCTCACGCCTTAAGCACCCCGATGCCTTCAGCCTCTCTACCAGCCAAACATCTCAGCCAAAAATCCTTAAATGCTGCGGCAGGACGCGGAACGTGCCCGGCAGGACGCCGCCGAACTCGCCGTCCAGGTTCAGCTGAACCGGTCCCGGAGAGACGACCTCCATATAGTCGGTGCGGAAATGCACGACCCGCTTATCGTTGATGTGCTCGCCACGCAGGGCGAGCGTAGCCACGCGTACGAACTCCGCCAGATTGCACTTGCGCAGGGCAATGACGTCGAACAAGCCGTCGTCGATGCTTGCGCCCGGCGCGATTTTGTCGAAGCCGCCGACCGAGTTGCTGTTCGCAATGAGGAACACCATGAATTCGTCATGGATCGCCGGATGACCGCTGGCGTTGATGATGAGCTCCTGCGGCGCGAGGCTGACCATTTTCTCGATCCCCTTCAAATAATACGCCAGCTGCCCGATCATCGTCTTCAGCTTGCTTGGCACTTCATACGTGAGCTCGGTCAGCGTACCGCCGCCCGCGATATTGATGAAGTAGCGATCATTCGCTTTGCCCACATCAATTGGACGCGTCTCGCCCCGAATGACCAGGTCGCAGTACTCCTCCCAGTTCTTCGAGATACCGAGCGCCCGCGCAAAATCGTTCGTGGTGCCCAGCGGAAAAATACCGAGCGGCGGGAGGTTATCCCTGCCGGCCATCCCGTTGATGACCTCATTAAGCGTACCGTCTCCGCCGGCCGCGATCACAAGATCGTACCCGCGCTCCACGGCATCCGCCGCTTCACGGGTCGCATCCCCCTCTCCGGTCGTTGCATGACAGGAGGTTTCGATGCCAGCACTATCCAGACGGTGCAATATATCAGCAAGCCGACGCTTCATTTCCTCCCGGCCGGAGGTTGGGTTATAGATTAACCTTGCATTTCTCATTAACGATACGCCACCTACTTATGATTTCAAGGATAGAAGAAGACGTTTGGCCTGCGACTCCATCCACTGCGGCAGCAGCGGATGCGGAAGCAAGGTTCTGCCGGAATAACGGCATCCCAGCCCCTCGAGCCGATCGGGTATAACCTTCTCCGTAAAATACCCCTCACTCAAAAAAAGCGGAGCTACGATCACATCGCAGCCGCGCTCCATCCATGCTGTCACCTTGTCCCGAACATCGCCGGGACTGAGTAAGGCATAATCCGCGCTTGTTCCGCTTACCTCGCTAACTCGCTGTGCTAAAGAGTTAATACCCTTTTCCCAGCGGCTGCGAAACAGATCATGCCGGCTGCCGTGTCCGACAAGGAGAATAACCTCCTTCGCCGGGTTCACGGACAGCTCTTTTACCTTATCCCATACCATGGCCGCAATCTCGGGAGCGTCGTCCATCGGCGTACCGAAATGAACGCGGGACCGAACCCGAAACGGCGCCAGGTCCGTCTCCATGTCCGGAACGGCCTTCGCTCCTATAGCATAAGCTATTTCGTCGACATGTGTGCTGCCGGACGAGACAAATAGAGGAATGACCACAATGTCGGTGACACCCTGGTCTTCCAAGGCCGTGATGCCGTCCTGAATCAGACGGCCCTCTACCAATTCCAGGTACGAAGATACGACCGGTATATCCATGCTGGATGCCAGTTCGTGGACAGCCTCGTCCACAAGCGACACCCATTTCCGTTCACGTGAGCCATGACTGATGACCAGCACACCCGGCTTCGTCATGAATTAACGTCCCAGACGCTCCAGCGTCATTTTGTAACCGTCATTGCCGTAGTTCAGGCAGCGCTTCACGCGCGAGATCGTGGCGGTGCTGGCTCCCGTTTCTGCTTCAATCTGGTTGTATGTGCATCCCTTGCCCAGCATGCGCGCCACTTCCAGCCGCTGCGACAAGGATTGAATTTCGTTCACGGTACAGAGATCGTCGAAGAATACATAACATTCCTCCACGCTGTCCAGGGTTAATATCGCTTCGAATAATTGATCGATGCTTTTATCATTTAGCTTCTTTAATTGCACTGGATGATCATCCCCTATTGTTACTGTGTGTATAACACTCGCACTCCCATTGTACCCGAGCGGATATAGTATTTTCAAGCATTAACGATTTCACGCACTACAGGACGACCACCCCTTAGGGGGACTCATCCCGCATAAACGCTCTCATTCACGTCCGAAAGAGGCGCGCCAAAATCTTCCTGGGCGATCGCCCGATTCCGCTCCTATCCCGAAAATCGGGACATCCGCCTAAACCCATCGCCCGCCCGTATCATACAGTATAGTATCTTAACTCAAAAAGGAAAGTGATATCATGACGCGTCATTCTCACTATTATCATCGCCGACCCACGAATAACCATCGCTCCCTCAATTCATATGAATCACTGCCGCAGGATCCAACACCGTACCCTGGCATCACGCCATACGGCGATTATCCGGAAGTCGGTGAAACGGCGTTATATCCATATACCGACGGCGTAACGGATTTGGAGGCTTCGGCTTCGGCTCTCGCTCCCTCCACGAATTCCGGCGGCGGCGGGCTGGCAGGTCTCCTCGGCGGAGGAGGCGGCAGCGGCGGTGGATTAAGCAAGCTCCTCGGCGGGCTCGGGGTCAACAATATGAGTGACATCAAGGGACTCATCGACCGGATGGGCGGCATCGACGGCATCGTCAACAACATCGGCAAGGTACAAAAGGTCATGCAGGGCTTCCAGCAGCTTGCGCCTATGTTCTCCGTGCTGGCAGGCGCACTTAAGAAGAAGGGCAGCGGATCGTCTTCGACTGCCTATACGGATCAGAATGAAGACGGCTACGAATACAGACCGAGAAGACGGCGGTCCTCGGGAAGCAGACGCCGCTCCGGCTCGCGTAAATCGTCTTCCGGCAAAAGACGGCGCCGTTAACCTATGTAATCGGTGCACCCACGACACTTTTTTATATGCCGTGCAATTCTAATTTAACAGTGCAGGCTCTGATTCGCGAATAAGATCAGATCTGTCAGGAAGGGTCCATCAGATACGTTAGGGCCGACCATGGCGAGATGCACGGAGCCCTCATACATCACGCAGGCTCCAGTCTGTACCCCCAGACTGGAGCCCTATCTTTTTTACGGCCTGTATATCCTCATCAGCGCGTCCAGTCCCCTTCGGGGCCGGCTTCTTTATTCTCGACGCTTTCCAGCGATTTTAACCGGAACCAATACGAACCACGCAAACCGGAACGCAGCAGCATCGTAATACTGCCGAGCAGGTACAGCACCGTCGGGATTCGTTTCATCTGTGGATAGAACATCATGATGCTGCCTGCGATGAACAGCAGGCCCGTGGCGATCTCGCTGATGACCATGCCCGCCTCGTAACGGTTCGTGACGGCGAGCTTTCGTTTTCGTTTCCAAGCTAAGCGAAGCATCCGGCGCAGCAGCCGGGAACGCAAAGGCTCGTCAGGTTGGCGCGATGAACGCTTCTTGGGATGTCGTTTGAGCCCGAGTTTCATATGCAGTCCCTCCTCAGCAAGGCTTTACCCCTTACGGAAGAACAAGAAACGACAGCTATTTAGCATTCGCCCTGTGAAATGGGACAACCTTCCCCGCTCATCTCTCTTCAAAGTTACCGCTGACCCAGAACTTCGGCCGACGCAGATGGTCCCGACTGGAATCCCCGCTTCGGTTGGCTTAACAGTATTTACCGCAAGGAACCTCCTTATTTAAACCAGCCTCTACGCATAAACCACAACACCATGCCGCCGCCCAGCACGAACATGAGAAGGAGTACAAAAAAGTATCCGTAATGCCACCCCAGCTCCGGCATGTTCTCGAAATTCATCCCGTAAATCCCGGCGATCAGGGTGAGCGGCATGAAGATCGTTGTAATGACGGTCAACGTCTTCATGATTGTGTTCATCCGGTTCGAATTCACCGATATGTAGCTGTCCCGTAGATCCGCCGTCATCTCGCGGTCTGCCTCGATCATGTCCGCCAGCTTCAGCAGATGGTCATAAATGTCGGAAAAATAAGCATGGTGCGCGTGATGCTCCATATGCTGGGAGTTCACGATCCGGTAGAGCAGATCCCGCATCGGCACGACCGTACGCCGCAGGCGGAGCAGCCTTGAACGCAGCGCGAAGACCTGATTCATCAGGTCCTCGACCGAATCCTTCTCCCCTTGGCTTTCCAGCTCGGCCAGCTCGTCCTCGATGGCGAACAGGCTGGGAAAATACTGGTCCACCAGCTTATCCATAATCGTATACGCCGTGAAGCTCGGGCCGTCCTGGCCCAGCGGCCCCTTGCCGGCAACCGCGAGCACGCGTTCCCAAGCCTCGTCCATTTCCGGCAGCGCCTGCTGGTGGAAGGAGACCACGAACGAAGGGGCCAGGAACACATCCACCTCGACCGCCTGCAGCGTATCCGGCTGAAGGGCATGCAGGACAAAGAACTGCATGTTGTCGTAATAATCCAGCTTCGGCCGCTGCAGGACGTGCAGGCAATCCTCCACCGCCAGCGGATGAAAGTGAAAATAGGTCTCCAGCTTCCCCGCTTCCTCCGGCGTGGGATTGCTAAAATCGGCCCAGATCCAGGCATAGTCCTCCATCCGGATCTCTTCCAGCGTAAGCCCGGTCACCGGTTCATAGCTTGGCGTAATCGCCAGAACGCGTATCATGATTGGATGTCCCCTTCCCCTGTACCATCGATTCTTTTAAACAAAAAAAGCCAATCGATTCCTGATTGGCCCCACAACTATCCGTTTCTCTATGTGTAATGATTCATGTCTAGAAAAGAATTTTAAAGATGACTCCTGCCAGTACGGCCGTAATCGGAATCGTAATAAACCAGGTTACCACGATGCGTCCTGCCAAGGACCATTTTACGGCGGAGAAGCGTTTCGCCGAGCCTACGCCGAGAATTGCCGACGTAATGGCATGCGTCGTACTGATCGGCAAGTGAAGCAATGTCGCCGAGAAGATAACGGAAGCGGCCGAGAAGTCAGCTGCGAACCCGTTGATCGGCTCGATTTTGAATATTTTCGTACCCATGGTCTTGATGATCTTCCAGCCGCCTACCGACGTACCGAGCGCCATCGCTGTTGCCGCAGAGACTTTAACCCAGAAGGGTACTTCCATCTCCTGCAATTGACCGGAAGTCACGAGAGCAAAGGTGATGATACCCATCGCCTTCTGCGCATCGTTGGTACCGTGCGTGAAGGATTGCAGCGCTGCCGTGAAGATCTGCATCGTACGAAAGCCCTTGTTCACCGTATGCGGACTGCGCTTGGCAAAAATGACCTTGAGCAGCTGCATGACCAGATAACCGATCACGAATGCGATAATCGGCGACAGGATCAACGCAAGCACGATGTCCTTGAATCCGCCGTAATTCAGCATGTCGCTTCCCGCACCGACGAATACCGCACCCGCCAGTGCCCCGATCAGGGCATGGGAAGAGGACGAAGGCAATCCGAACCACCAGGTAACCAGGTTCCAGATGATGGCTGCAAGCAATGTTGCAATAACAACCTCGATCCCGTTATCCAGCTTGGTCGGATCCGCGACGCTGCCGCCGATGGTTTTGGCAACGCCCGTGAACATCATCGCGCCGACGAAGTTCATGCTCGCTGCGAGCAGTATGGCTACCCGCGGCTTCAGGGCCCGGGTCGATACCGACGTTGCGATGGCATTCGCCGTATCATGGAACCCGTTGATGAAGTCAAATGCAAGCGCCAAAAAAACAACTATTACTAATACTAACATCGTTGTATCCATTGTTCAGGACTCCCTTACGAGTTGCGCATAATGATGGATTCCAGCATATTTGCCACGTCTTCGCAGGTGTCCGTGGTCGTCTCAAGACGTTCGTAAATCTCTTTCTTCTTGATCAGCAGAATCGGGTCAGAGACGGTGGCAAACAGATCCTTGATGCAGATCCGCAGCAGCTCGTCGCCTTGGTTCTCCAGATCGTTCAAGCGGATCGTGTATTCACGGATCGCCAGAAGTTTCTTCTGGGAGAGCAAATGAATGGCTTTCTGGATTTCATAAGCCGATTGACGCAGAATCTCTGCAAACTGCACCATGTACTCGTCAGGTTTCCCCAGATTATACATATAGAAACGGGATGCGGTTGCTTCCAATCCGTCCATCACATCGTCCATGCTGGTTGTCAGGTCCATGATGTCGTCGCGTTCGATTGGCGTAATAAATGTTTTGTTGAGTTCAGTAATGATGGTATGCGTGTAGGTATCACACTGCGACTCGTATTTCTTCATTTCGTTGGCAAATTCAAGCACATCTTCAAGATTGGAAACGTGCTGCGAAAAATAGTCTGCGGCTTGTACCACCGTATCGGCCATATTCTCCAGCGTTTGGAAGAATATATCCTTTTTCTTCATTTTCATACTCTTAACCCCTTTTTTCGATAAATTGCCGCGAACGCCCTGAAAAGATAGACAACCTTGACTATCTTATCACATCCATGGCAGGGTGTGTATAGAAAAGTAACACTCAAAAATGTAAGGAACTAACAAAACAGAAGATGCATGGATATCCCTTCAATTCCCTTGCCTATTAACATCTCCGTATGCGTGCAAATTATCCCGAAACGGCAGGCCTGATTCGCTGCCTCGAATTCTAGGGATTCGAGATCGTGACGTGGCTTTCAAAAGAAGGCGTGTTGGGCACAATGTTGAAATATGTCGTTCCCGGAACCAGCGGCACTTCCTTGCCGTCCTTGACGAAACGGATCGCATCACCCGCAGCGCGTACCCACTGCCCCTTGATGACTTCCCCGCGCTGGAACAGCATCGCTTCCCCGCCCGCTTCCACGTTCACGGCAAGCCGGCCCACGTCATCCAGCACCTTATGGTCCGCCCCCAGCACGATCACATTCGCGGCCTCCAGCTGAACGTTATCGTTGAGATCCACATGCGGCGATCCGTTGATCGACCGTTTGTACGTATTGGAGGAACCGTCATACTGATAATCCACGACATAGCTGTCCAATAAAAATTTGATTTCCACCTTCTCTGCAGCCTCCCCGGAAACAACCTCAACCGGTTCAGTGCCCTCTTCGCCATCGGCGCTTGCAGCGATCGCCTCCGGATAGAACGTATATTGCGGAACCTTCACCTCGTTGCCGTAATTCAGCTTGGCGGCTCCTTCACGGAGCTTCTCGTCGCTGGAATACAGATTATGCGGGGCTTTGCGGTCCTTGGCTCTCCAGAAGTAGGCGCCTGCATTCCCGATCTCGTCCATGTCCTGCTTGCCTTGCTTTTGAATGATGCTGTAGGCTTCCGGGCTTCCTCCCGCATGCACCAGAACACCGCCGTAACTCTCGCCAAGATTGATCAGATACGGTCGAATGCTGCGAATCGGCCCGATCTTCTCAATGTTGCTCTGGCTTTGGAAAATGCCGATCAGCCGCGTGATTCCTCCCTCCGCCAGCACTTCATACACCATGTCCGCTTGACTGAGACCCGATTGCGGCCTAGCAGCCGGTGCGTTATTGATCATAACGGCCAGCGGACGCTGCGTCAGTGACGCTTCTAACGGCAATCCCGTCAGAGGTGCCTTATATGGAGAAGAGGTTTCCTCCTGGGGCACTTCGACCGGCTGCTCGACCGGAGCCTCCACCACGGGTGCCGGCGTTGGCTCCGCCTGCTGTTTACCGCCGCTGCAGCCGGACAGCAGCAATACTGTCGCCATGGACAATAAGCTTGTCCTCCACGCATATTTTCGGAAAGACAAAGACCCTTTGCTAAACATATCGTTTCCCCCTATGAACGCTCCCATTACTTATTACCCTAAATTTCCAGACCATTTACCCGTAATTTCCAACCGACGTTTCAACTTTAATTTACATTTAATCACAAAATCCGCGCTTTGTCTGTATATAGAAGAGATACTATCCTTTAATGAATCACCTTGACAGCATGGCCTTGGCAGCAGTTCCAACTCAAACCATGGTGAGGTTCTTAATGACCCGGTTTGTGACATAAAAAAGTCTCTTAGAAGGCATACGTATAGTGCGTATGCCTTTAAGAGACTTCCTGCTTCCATCCATTTATTTAGCTTTAAAAGTATCCGAAGAGAAACGAGATGCGATTGTCATCCGATCCGCAAACCAATATTGCCAAACTGCTCGCCCGCCGTCATCCGCCGGAACGCATCCAGAATCTCATCCAGCGGGTACATCCGGTCGATCAGGGGCGCAATGGTGTGCTCCTCCATGAACCGAAGCATCTCTCCGAACTCCTCGCGGCTCCCCATCGACGTACCGATCCAGGACAGCTGCGGAAAAAATAAGGCTCTCAGCGGAACCTCGACCGCGTCGCCGGAGCTGGCCCCAAAGCTGACGATCCGCCCATTCGGCTTGATCACTTCCAGGTATTGGGGAAAGGTTGCCGGACCGATACTATCCAGAATCACGTCCACCTTCTCCCCTTGCAGCTCTTCGTTCCAATCCCCGCCGCTCGAAAAAGCCCTATGCACAGAATAGCGCCGCGCTTCTTCGAGCTTGGATTGGCTTCGGGAAGTGACGCTGACGACAGCCCCCGCATTCTGGGCCATGAGCATGGCGTAGGTTGCAACCCCGCCTCCTATACCTGGTATAAGCACATGCTCGCCAGGCTTGATATGCGCCCTCGTAAACAGCGCACGGTAGGCCGTTAGCGCGGATAAAGGCAGTACTCCCGCTTCCTCCCATGTCAGGTATGTCGGCTTTCTGAAGGCATTGTCCGCTGGGATGACGACCGTTTCAGCAAACGTACCGTCCGTGGGTCCGCCCAGGATCTGCGGCACCACCGGGACCTCTTCGGTGTTATCCCAACCGATCGTCGGATGGATGATGACTTCCGTGCCGACCGTCAGCCCCCCCACTCCTTCACCTACGGCATCAATGATGCCTGCGCCGTCTGAGCCCAGAATGAGCGGTGCATCCGCCGCATGACGTCCCTTCATCAGAAACAGATCTCGGTGATTGAGTCCGGCCGTCTTTAGACGGACCCGGATCTCACCAGGACCCGGTTGTTTCGATTCCATATTGCCGACCCGAAGTCCGTCCAGTCCGCTCCGGCCGCGATGAATGGCTGCTTTCACATGAATCTCTCCCCTTCTTCCGGCTTGTGTAGGCCATGTTAGGTTCAATTGTATAGATCGCCTCGGAGCATGTAAAATGAGTAGTATTGAATATGGCATTCAGTCAGAATGAAGTCAGGAAGGTGAGACTAATGGAAAGCGGAGATTTACGGATATTCCGCGCAGTAGCGGAGGAAGGCAGCATTACGCGGGCGGCCCAACGCCTGCAGTATGTTCCCTCCAACGTCACGGGCCGGATCCGCCAGCTGGAGGACAGGCTCCAGACGGCCCTGTTTATCCGAAGCAATCGAGGGATGGATCTGACCCCGGCCGGCGAGCGCCTGCTTGGATACACGCGTCAAATTTTAAATTTGCTGGATGAAGCGGAGAAATCCGTACAGGCTGAGGATACGCCGCGGGGACCGCTACGAATCGGTGCGATTGAATCCACCGCCGCTGCATATCTGCCAGGACGCCTGGCCGACTATTATGCCCGTCACCCCGAGGTCAGCCTGTCCCTCACCACGGGCAACTCCAGCGTGCTGATGCAGCAAGTGCTGGACCGCGAACTGGACGGCGCTTTCGTGTACGGACCTTTGACGCACCCTATGCTGAAACAGATTCCTTCGTATAATGAGGAACTGGTACTCATCTCCGAAGCCGGAGCGGCAAGCCAGCAGGAGCAGTTGCAGAAGCCGATGCTTATTTTGTCGACAGGCTGCACTCACCGATCCAGAGTGGAGCGCCTGCTGGCCGAAGCTGGCGTTCAACATCCGCAAATCATAGAGTTCGGTTCGCTCGAAGCCGTGTTAGGCGGGGTTGCTTCGGGTCTCGGCGTAGCGCTTCTCCCAAGGTCCAATGCCGTTTCGCTTTCCAACGAGAAAAACATTGCAGCCATGACACTGCCGGAGTCCTACCGCGAGGTCGTGGTGTATTTTATCTATCACCGCGACGTGCCACTGAGCAGCGCCCTTCGAGCTTTTCTGGAGCTGGAGAATCAAAAATGATTGAAGTTTGGCCCTCAAAGCGGGCACATCGGATCGAATGACCACAGCGAGAGAATCCCTGCACTCCTGAAAACGAAAACGATTGACTAATCTAGTCAATGGGAGGATTAGATTGAATGTTCACAACTTTGTGATATTTATCACGTGTATTGTGAATATTTTCACTTATAATAAAGACATAGAGAAGGTGATCACTTCCCAAGGCAACAAGAACACACATCATCGACATCAAAAACAACATGTTAATCCAAAAAATTAAAACTCATTTAAGGAGTGGTTTATATGTTTAACAATTGGCTGAGAACAAACAAAGTGGCAATGTGGTTACTGACATTCATCCGGGTCTACATCGGGTATGAATGGATGACGGCAGGTTGGGGTAAATTGACGGGCGGATTCGAAGCAGGCGGATTCCTGCAAGGCGCGATTGCCAAAGCAGCCGGCGATCACCCCGCCGTCCAAGGCTGGTGGGCAGCGTTCCTGGAGCACGCAGCACTGCCGGGCGTGAAGCTCTTCAACTTCATCATCCCGCTCGGTGAGTTCCTCGTCGGTGTCGGACTGATCCTCGGTACCTTCACCACCTTCGCTGCTCTGATGGGACTTGTGATGAACGCCGCGTTCCTCTTCTCGGGCACCGTGAGCACCAACGCCCAAATGCTGCTGCTTGAAGTGCTGATCATCGTCGCTGCTGCCAACGCCGGTAAAATCGGTCTCGACCATTGGGTTCTCCCTTACCTCCGCGGCCTGTGGAACAAAATGACGCACCGCGATCATGAGCCTAAAGCGCCGACGACTCATCTGAAAAAACGAACAGCTTAACTTCGTAACGATCCATGCAAGACGGTGGAGAACTCCGGTTCTCCATCGTCTTTTTTCCATGCCAAGAACCTATGCCAAATCACAGTCTATGCGAATACTGTATTTAAATACAGATTTTTGCAAATATGAATAATTTGTGATGATGCGACATTATATAGATCGTTGCTGTTTTTTCGGCTTCCGTCGTGCTTATGAATTTCAAATTTGCAAAAATCTGAAAACAAAAAAGAGAATGATTATTCATTGGAGGAGTGGTGTTGATGTTTATTCAATGGTTGCAATCCAGCAAAATCGCGATGTGGCTGCTGACGGTCATTCGGGTGTACGTCGGGTATAAGTGGTTATCGGCTGGCTGGGGCAAGTTAACGGGAGGCTTCGATGCGAGCGGATTTATGCAGGGAGCCATCGCCAAGTCCACCGGCGAGAATCCCGCGGTTCAAGATTGGTGGGCCGTATTCCTCAAGCATGCCGCGCTCCCCGGGGTCAAATGGTTCAACGTCATCATTCCGCTGGGCGAATTCCTCGTCGGGCTCGGCCTGATCCTCGGCTCGTTCACCGTGTTCGCTGCGCTAATGGGGCTGGTGATGAACTCGGCGTTCCTCTTTTCCGGTTCGATCAGCATCAATGGTCAGCTCCTGCTGCTCGAATTTCTGATCATCCTCTCAGCGGCCAACAGCGGTAAGATCGGCATCGACCGTTGGCTCATGCCTTATCTTCAGAATAAATTCACGCGCAAGGCGAAAGTCAGCAACGACTCCTCCCCTCTGCAGAATCAGGCAGTCTGATTTATAAGGAATACGGGAGTAAAATAGAATTAAAATGTAATTTAAAGTATTCTCAAGCTGTATCGTATTTGGTCGTATCCGGTCTTACTCTTCTCGTCAGTTAAATTCGTGCCTGGTTCCCCCGTCCCATAGCTAAATCCATCTCGTTTCTTCTTCCTAACAGTACGATTTGAATGGTTCTCCTCTATTCGCACTCTTTCTGCTTGCCTTATCAATAAACCATCGGGTGACCGCGGCCATCGGTACCGGTCATCCGTGTTTTATAAACAGTTACGCTTAGTAATAAATTCACGACGAGCCTCAGGGTCCAGGGAAATGGCATCTCCCAATGCGTTCGCATTATCTAATCGCTCCAGGTACTAGGTACTTTTTTACGCTTACTGCTAACAGCTAGCTGAGTTTTCGCTGACGATTTACTACTCCGCTTGCTGGTTTTGCATTTACCACTTCCTATTTTGCATATCATTTAATGGATATATGCCTACTCCATGCAGCTTTTTCTTATCACTTACCGGTTTATGTCTACTGCATATTGCTTCACTTATTATCTGCTGGCTTTATGCGTAAAACTTACTTATGCTCTGCTAATTGATATTGGATGTGCGTATACTTCTTGCTGTTTGAGCTCTTTTGCTTATTCTATTGCGGCAGCCATTTGCGTACTGCTTCCCACGTTCTCCCCACCCCTTTTCACCTATCACTTCCCCCTGCCAACTCACGAATGTAAAGTTTTTTTATGATTTTTATCACGAATGTGATTTAAATCACATATATTGTGATTTTTTTCACTTATAATAAAGACATAGAGAAGGTGATCACTTCCCAAGGCAACATGAACAAACAACATCGACATTAGAAACAAAGCAATTATGTGAATCCAAAAAATTAAAAACTCATTTAAGGAGTGGTTTATATGTTTAACAATTGGCTGAGAACAAACAAAGTGGCAATGTGGTTACTGACATTCATCCGGGTCTACATCGGGTATGAATGGATGACGGCTGGCTGGGGCAAATTGACGGGCGGATTCGAAGCAGGCGGCTTCCTGCAAGGCGCGATTGCCAAAGCAGCCGGCGATCACCCCGCCGTCCAAGGCTGGTGGGCAGCGTTCCTGGAGCACGCCGCACTGCCAGGCGTGAAGCTCTTCAACTTCATCATCCCGCTCGGTGAGTTCCTCGTCGGTGTCGGACTGATCCTCGGTACCTTCACCACCTTCGCTGCTCTGATGGGTCTTGTGATGAACGCCGCGTTCCTCTTCTCGGGCACCGTGAGCACCAACGCCCAAATGTTACTGCTTGAAGTGCTGATCATCGTCGCTGCTGCTAACGCCGGTAAAATCGGTCTCGACCATTGGGTTCTCCCTTACCTCCGCGGCCTGTGGAACAAAATGACGCACAGAACCACCAAAGGCGACGGCACCACCCACACACCTTTCAAAAAACAAACCGCATAACATAGTAATCAACTGAAACTAAACAATCTAACCTATTGATTAAACCGCCCGACTTGAGCCATCAAGCCGGGTGGTTTTTGTTATGGCATATGTTGGAGTTTCGGCATACCACCTCTGTTTTCGCATACGTTTGGGTTTGGACATACTGCTTGTGTTTTGGCATGCTGCTCATGCTTGGCATACGTCTGAGCTTTGGCATACGGCTGGAGCTTTCGCTTACTTTTAAGCTTTGGCGTACGTTCGAGCCTCAGCATAAGTTTGAGCTTTAACATACGTTCGGGCGTTGGGCTTACACTTTGGCATACGTTCGAGCCTTGGCTTACTTTCAAGCTTTGGCATACGTTCGAGCCTTGGCTTACTTTCAAGCTTTGGCTTACGTTCGAGCTTTAACATACGTTCGGGCGTTGTGCTTACGTTCGAACGTTAATTTATACGGCACTAACTAGCTACTTACCATTTTAGCGGACTCAGCGGACCTTATATTGACCAAAACCACCTTTTCTTTAACACTAACGGACCAGAGATCCGTTATTCTCCGAATTTGGCCTTCATTTTACGCTATATCCGCAACTTAACGGATCGTGTGTCCGATAGATCCCCCAATTGCGAGCAAAAAGCAAAAATAGCGGATCTGAGGTCCGATACGGCCAGGCCGTAACTCGTGTTACATACAACGTGGTAGCCTACGAGCTCTTTCAGAGCGCTGCCTGGAAAGCCAGGCTTTTTCATGTAATCGCATTTTTGGCATTCGAATCATGGGAATCAGGTCTTCATTCGTCAACGGATGTCCCGGATCGGTTGTGATGCTAAATGACTTGCCGTTTTCAATCCAGAAAAGCAAGTTGATCATATATTCCTTCCCAGTTAGGATTCTCTTCTTTCGGACTCCAGAAAAATCATGATCAACAAAAGAACCCATGCAATCCTATTTACAGGACTGCATGGGCCTATCGCGAATAATAGCTTGCTCAAAATGTTATTTCTGCACCGCTGCTTTCAAAATTTCAATCTTCTGTTCCTTGGACATATCCCATGTGGTTGAAATGCTGTATTCGAAGCCGCCTTCATGCCAAAAAACGTATTTTGGATAGATATGCGCCGGGAAGTCATCCTCAAAGAAACCTTTCTTCTTGCTTCCTTCTGAGTCCAACGTATATTTAGAAATGGTCAGCGTGTCTTTCCCGTTCGTATATTCAAGACGGATGGTTGCCGCCTCTTTCCAGTCTATCTTTTTCGCGTAGACGGGTTTTCCGCTCTTCTTGCCTTCGGCCCTTACATCATCAAGGAACTTTCCTTCGGTTGGACCTTCAATTCTCGCTTTGGCAAACTTATATCCTTCCGGCAGGTTGGCAGGCTGCTCCAGGATGGAACCTTCCAGCGTGGAAGCTCTTTTCAGGTAGTCCTCGTAAGCAGAGAATTTTTCTATCCCTCCCCAATAACTTAGGTCGAATCCGCTGTTAAGATCCTTATATTTATGATACAGAACGTACATATCACCTGTCTCTTTACTTAGTTTCTTCACTCGATTGGTCTCATCTTCGATATACTTCTTTTCCTCTGGAGTTAGAGCCTTGGCTGCGGCTGCTGCTTTTTTCTGGGCCTGTTCCCGTTCTTTCTTGTAAAGCTCGCGGTCTATATCCCCATCGGGATAAATCATATCCTGATCATGATTCACAGCAGCTTTTGAATCCTGTTCCGATTGAACTGGAGCTTTTTGCGGTACGTTCCCCGCATTGCTTTCCTTTGCATTAACCAACGTCACGCTTCCGAGCGCGAGAATCATTCCCAGTCCCAAAATGGACAGGCGGTAGGATTTTTTGTTAAAATGTTTAATCATTTTCAGTCTCCTTTTCATTTGTTTATGCGTGGCGGACAGGCCGGCAAGCCCCGGCTGGCGTTGGTTTCCTGAAAAATGCTCCAACACATGGAGGATCGTTTGTCCGTATGCACTGTTTTGCTGCGGGCTCATCCGATCCAAGACGCATGCATCGCAAGCCATCTCCTGGTCTTGCCTAGCTTTATGTACGGCCAGCCATAATAACGGATTAAACCAGTGGATGATCAGGATGATATGCACCAACCAGTTCACTGCCACATCCCGCCGCTGAATATGCGCGAACTCATGCGCAAGAATATATTGAAGCTGCTCCTGTTTCAATGTGATGAGCAGGCTTGGCGAAATGACGATCGCCGGCTTACTATAACCGACGACGGCAGGTCCTGGAATTCGCTCGCTGGCGACAAACTGCACGTTTCGCTTCACGCCTAATTGCTGTTTCGTCTCGTGAAACACTGCCGATAAAAAAGGCGTATCCATTTTTCGGCCCGCGCGCAGGGCTTGTTTCAATCGAATCTGGTCGTAGACCGTTTTCGCGGCAAGAATCAGCACGCCCGCAAGCCAAACCGACATCAATATATTGGTGAAGCCTATTTGCTTGAACCCATTCCACCAAAAGCGGCTCTCCTGCACGGGTCCTGATTCAAGGGATGGAGCAGGTACTTCCGAAGTTCCGCCTGCTTCCAGATTTAAAGAACCCTCAGCGCGAACCACCGCTTCGCTTATTCTCCCCGTTTCCATCCAGAGCGGTGGAGCTTGAGTTTGTTGGTGAATGCCGGGCACTAGAGCCTCCAGAGACAAAACATTGTATAGGCTAAGCGAAGATTCCGGGGCCCAAGGGAGCAGCAAGCGAATGGCCACAGGAAACCAAAGCCAGTATCTCCATCTGGCTTCAATCTTGTTTTTTAGTAGAAATTGCAGGATCAGGACGAGGACGATCATGATGCCGGCCATGAACGATCCGCGAATGACCCAGCCGAAAAACAACAATAAATTTTCATGCAATGTATGACTCATCAGGGCTCTCTCTTTTCTGCTTCCCCGTCGCTGCTGTTCTCGTCAAACAAAGCTTTCAGATCCTCGATTTCTTGCGCATTCAGTTTTTTATCCTGCAAAAAGTTGGCCAGCATTGGCTTTAAGGCCCCCCCATAAAGTTTTTTCATGAAGGATTTGGTTTCAGACTGCAGATACTCCTGCTCGCTGATGATCGGATAAAATAGTTGGTTGCGCTTTGAACCCTTTTCCAGTTTCGCACCCGCTGCTTCCTTCTGCACCAGACGACTGAGGAGCGTCCGGGTTGTATTGGGGTTCCACCCCATCAGATCCGTCATTTTCTTTACGACCTCGCTGGAAGGGCAGTCCGGATTAGCCCACAATACGCGCATAATTTCCAGTTCTGCATCCGTAATCGGTGGTATTTGATGATTCATGCATGAAACCTCCAATGTTAATTCAGTCAAACTACATGTGTAGTTATGTTAATGCTACGATTGTAGTTTAATAATGTCAACATGTTGGGTCAAGAAAATTCTTGGTTTCGTTACATGCCGTATACTTGTACCGCTTGTGGGCATGTTGATCTGTAAAAGAACTCATGCCATCCGATTTCTAGAGATGTATGGGCTTGTCCGCAAGACTTACAGCTGACGCAAATGTTATTTTTTCACCGCTGCTTTCAGAATCTCGATCTTCTGTTTCCTGGACATATCCAATGAGGTTAGTGAAATACTGTATTCAAATTTGCCGCCATCATTCCAAAAAACGTATTTTGGAAAAACATGAGCCGGCAGCTTATCGTTAAAGAAACCTTTTTTCTTGCTTCCCGCCGAATCTGCCGTATACTTGGAAAAGCCCAGCGTGTCTTCTCCGTTCGTATATTTTAGTCGGATGGTTGCCGCTTCTTTCCAATCTATCTTTTTCATGTAGATGGGCTTTCCGCTCTTCTTGCCTTCGGCTCTTACTTCATCAACGAACTTTCCTTCGATCGGAGCTTCAATGACCGCTGTTAAGAACTTATATCCCTTTGGCAGGTTCGCAGGCTGCTGCAGAATGGATCCTTTCAGGGTTGAAGCTTTTTTCAAGTAGTCCTCGTATGTAGTGAATTCATGCACCCCTCCCCAATAGCTAATATCAAATCCGCTATTTAACTTTGGGTATTTATGATACACAACATACATATCCCCCGACTCTTGGGTTAACTCCTTTACTCTCTGGATCTCTTTTTCGATAAACTTTTTTTCCTCTGCAGATATAGACTTGTCTGCTTTGGCTGTTTTTTTAACAGCGGATTCTTGGGCTTTCTTGACGGATTGTGCCTCCGCCGCAAGGCTTGCGGAAGAACCCAGTAATAGAATGCTGCTTAGGGTAGCGATTGCTACTTTCGTTGCTGCTTTCATTTGGTAATGCTCCTCTCCTATAATCTTTATTAATAAACTACAGCTGTAGTTACAAGTCAATACTACAACTGTAGTTCAATAATGTCAACTCGAGTTTGTGCAGAAAAAAACCATGCAATCTTATTTCAGACTGCATGGGCTTGTGTATAAGACCTATGGCACTGCGTTCTTGTTCTCCGGCACCCGCATAGCGGGTGTTTTTTTGTTTCGCGCGTTTCACGCGCTCAAACCATCCAAACACAACAAAAGCCGAGCTTGTGATCCAAGCTCGGCTTCTCATTATTCGAATGACCAGCAGTTCAGGCTCAAACTGCCATATTGGTAAGATTGAAACAATCGCTTCGCCTTGCGGCCGTTGTCCGCAGCTCCCATCGCATAGAACAAGGGAACAAAATGCTCCCGTCCGTAGGAAGGTACGGCGTCGCTGGCATGAGGCGCTTTTTTGTCATACGCAAACAGATTGTGCAGGTCCCAATTCGACAGCTGCTCCGCGACCCATTCGTCGAATTCAGCCGCCCAAGCATCGGGCTCATTACTCTGATGCACCATCCGCAGATTGTGCACCAAGCCGCCGCTGCCGATAATCAGAATGCCTTCATCACGCAAATCGGACAGCATCGCACCGATGGAATATTGTTCGCTTGGCGAGCGCTTGGAGTCCACGGACAAGGCCACCACGGGGATATTCGCATCGGGGTACATTTTGCGCAGAATGACCCATACCCCATGGTCCAGTCCGCGGCCGGTTACGGCTTTGGCGTGCAGATTTTTTGCCTCAAAACGCTGACGGATCTGAGCTGCCAGCTCCGCACTGCCTCGGGCAGGGTACGTAATTTTGTACATCTCTTCCGGAAATCCGTAAAAATCATGCATGGTTCCATGCTCGGCGTCCTCGGTCAACCGTTGATCCGGATCGTCCCAATGGGCTGAAAATACCGCAATGCCTCTAGGTGCAGGCAGCTCCCGCCCCAACTGCTCAAGGAAGCGGGTGTACTCGTTGTCCTCCAGGGCCATCATCGGCGAACCATGGGCAATAAATAAAGCAGGTAACGTCATCGATGCCACCTCCAGCTTCAAAATCAAGGGACAACTCTATTGTACCGTTAAATCGCCCATTATGCCAAATAACTCCCTTAAATCATCCAGTGCTGCCATTCCTGCTGAATGTTCTCCTGCCCGTTCAACCAATCCCGCGTCCGCTCAAGGAGCAGCTGGCGCTGGGGTCCGGCTGAGTACGTGTGATCGGCCTGGAAGATAATCTCCTTATCGCAGCGGCCTTCCTGACGCATCCAGAACACCTTCTGAAACAGGAAAGCGTAGTCCACCGGAATCACCTCATCCGAGGTACCATGGACGACCAGCACATTGCCCGTAAACTTGATGGCTTCCTGGAATGGCTGCCCCTGAGCCAACGAATCGAAAAAGACCGGGGTAAACGAGTATCCCAAATAATCGGCGGATCCCGACTTAACCGAGGTGTCGTACACGTCGCGACCGGTGATTTTGACGATATCGTTGAACGGGTATCCTACCGCGGACCACAGAATCAAATTCTTTACCCGGCGATCTCGAACGGCCGTCTGCAGGGCGACGGCGCCGCCCAGGCTATGTCCGAGGAGCGTGATGCGCGTCGGATCGACATCTGCGCAGCTGAGTCCGTAATCAAGAACGGAACGCGTCTGGGCAATCATCGAGTCGAGGCCTTCGCTGCCGTAATTGCCCGAGCTTTCCCCGCATCCGATATAGTCGAAGCGGATCACCATGTACCCGTCCTCGGCAAACTCGCGCGCCGTTTTGACAAACAACCGATCCACGCCGATTCGGCTCCCCACAAAGCCATGGCAGATGATGACCAGCGGGACCCGATTGCACCGGCTTCCGTGAGCCGATTCCTTCAATGGGTAGTGGATGGTTGCCGTAAGTTCCTCTTGATTATGCCGGATTGTAATTTGCCGCTCCATGCCGATTCCTCCTTGCGATAACACGCCGTAATCATTATATTAATAATTCCGATAAGATTAATATGAATTAATTAAACTTATCTTAGCATCGTGATTATGGATTGTCAACGCAATTGAGCAGGAGTCAAATGCAAACTCAGCAAAGGTGTGACGGTGCGATGAACGGTGAATTGGCAGTATGCAGCGAGATTCAGCCAACAATGAAGGCTGGGTTAAGAATCGGTCCGATCAGCCCTCTAGCTGTATTACGGACTAACGCGATATCTGTTTGACAAGTCGTTCATCCCGCTGACGCCCGCACCTCCAGCCTTACTCGTAGCTCTGGCGAAACATCGCATGGGTTTCTTCGCGCCCGCTCCAATCGTTCATCCAGGTCTTCCCGACGGGATCGTTCTCCCATAAGGATGCGGCGGAGCGATCATGGTCCTCACGCTCGGAGACGAATCCTCCTTCAGACTGGGCCGGTGAACCATCCGGAGCACCGCTGTTTGCGATTACCTCCTGCCCTTGTGCCGGCACAGCGTCTCCTCCGTGCAATTCATCGTCAAAAAAGCTAGCGCTCATCTGAGAACTCCTCCTTCTTGTCCCTGATGATCAGGGCGTCGTATATAGATTCAGAATGCTTATTATTGTGAAATAGGAGCCGGAGAATTATACCTTGTTCACGAAGGTGACAAGATTCAGCAGCACTACCTTGCAATGCAAGCATGTTGTCTGCTATGATATATTGCATAACAAGGTAGTCTGCTATCGTACCTACTCGCAGTCCCCCATGCGCCTCACTACCTTGCATAGCAATATACCTGAAGGAGGAATTCCCACATTCATGACCACCCAAAGTCAAATGCTAAAAGGCATTCTCGAAGGCTGCATCCTCTCGCTCATGGAGCATCGGGAGGTTTACGGTTATGAGCTCAGCACGCTGCTGGAAGACAGCGGGCTGACGTTTGTGAGCGAAGGCAGCATCTATCCCCTGCTGCTGCGCATGCAGAAAGAGCAGCTCATCGAAGGAACCCTAAGGCCCGCGCCCGGTGCCGGGGGACCGCCACGCAAATATTACAATTTGACCGATAAAGGCCGACAGGTTCTTCAACAATTCAAGGAACATTGGGGAACGCTTAAAGATAGTGTGGACCACATTTTAACCCGCGGAGGACAGTAAAGATGAATACCAAACAGATGATCAAAGAGAACAACCAACTCCAGGATGCCATGAAGCCAAACAACTTGAGCTATTACCAAGACATGGTGGTCTATATCCGCAGCAGCTCCGTGCAGGAGCAAAAAGGCGAGGAGCTGCTGCTCGAAATCGCCCAGCACCTGCTGGACGCGCAAGCCAAAGGCAAAAGCGCCGAGGAGGTATTCGGAAGCGATCCCGAATCCTATTGCAAGGAGCTGGTCGAGCAGCTGCCAAAAATGAAAGGCCTCAGCAGCCTCCAATTCCAACTCATGATCCCGTGGGTGGCCTTAACCTGGTTTTTCTTCGTTCAGGCCCTGGTCGGGTTCATCACGATGTGGGCCGGGGGGCCGGTCGAGCGCATGACGCAGGTGCGTTTATCGACCCTGATTCTGATCGCAGGCGGTTCCTATGTGCTGATCCACGCATTGCTGAGATGGATGAAGAACGACGCCTTCAAGCCGGAGGAAGACAAACGCAAGGTGAATGCTCGCAATATCGGGATTTATGTCGCCATCACGGTATTGATATTGGTAGCGGGCGTGTGGCTGGGACGGCTGCTGCCGGTGCTGACGGTTGCGCCATGGATCAGCCTCGTCATATTCCTGATCGGAATCGCAGGGACCAAGCTTCTTTTTTCGAGCAAATAATACAAACTCGTCATGAATTCGCGGGCGTCGCATAACAAAATCTTTAATATTTTTTCGTTCTTTGTAAAGTAATGTTCTATAGAAGATGATAGGATAAGGGTAATGTGTGGTAAGGGAGGAAAACCATGTTAAAGTCGAAAAAATCCGCGATTGCTGCCATCCTTGCACTTATTCTATCGATCCAGACCGGGGTTATCGCTAGCGCAGCACCCGCATCCCAAGCTGGCTCAAACACAGTTTCAAGCAAAGCTGCCGCCTTCGGCAATGCCGTGTACAACAAAGCCAATAAACTGCTGAAGGAATCCGACGTGGCTTATGCCAAGTCTTACATCACCAAGCATATTCGCAGCGTGACCGCGTATCAGGCGACCATGCTGGTGCTTAAGCTGGAGAATGCGATGAATGATGCGCTCCCGGCAAAAACCGACAAGGTGTACGAAATCGGCATTCAGGATAAACTGATGAACTTGTACAAATACGGGGAGCCGATTAACATCACCATTAACAAAACCAAGGATGAAACGCTCCGAAAGGTGCTCATCAACCTGCGCGACAGCGGCTACAGGCTGTATACGACCGAGGGCGTGATCTTCCCGATTATCGACTATACCACGCTGAAGCCTTACAAGCCTTATATCAACAAGGATATTCAAGCCTATATCGACATCATGGTCGTTGAATCCGAGAAGCCTGCCGTCAGTGATGCCGCTTTGGTGATCCCATGGAGCGAGGTCATTGATCGGGGACTAACGCAAGAGGCCTTTATCAGCGCGTATCCCAAATCCAATCGGACTGCGGACGTGAAGCTGAAGCTTCGATTCACCGAGCTTAGCTTATACTACGGATACAACAACACGCCGCTGTTCAAATACGAGGACAATCTGCTGGACCCGGAAGTGCGGCAAGCATTCGATAAAGTACTGAAAGACAGTGACGCTGTCTCAAAAAGCGCCCTTCTCAAAAAGCTCAAGTCCTGGTCCGACGTGCTGGAGAGCAACAAAGACAAGCTGAACCAGGAAGTGGAGCGGTACCGTGCCAAGGCGGTTCCGATTGACTGAGCCATCCCGACGTTAATGGCGGGTGACGCCATGGACCGCAAGAGAGCCATACATGAAATAACTAGAAAAGCCGGAGTTCCCGTTAGGGGAATCCGGCTTTTTATGGTGTTCCTTGTACCTCTTAAATCAGCAGATTGAACAGGTTCATGTTCTTGTTCAGCTCCGTGTAATCCAATCCCTTGCGCTGCATCCGTTCCACTAACGGGCCGTAATCCTCCGGCCTCAAGAGCTCGATGCCCACCAGGGCAGGCCCGTCTTCCTTGTTATGCTTCTTCGTGTACTCGAAGCGCGCGATGTCGTCGTCAGGACCAAGCACTTCTTCCAGAAATTCGCGGAGCGCCCCCGCGCGCTGCGGGAAGTTGATCATGAAGTAATGCTTCAACCCTTCGTAAATCAAGGAGCGCTCCTTGATTTCCTGCATCCGGTCGATATCGTTATTGCCGCCGCTGATGATGCAGACGACCGTTTTCCCGCGAATCCGGTCCCTGTTCATATCCAGTGCCGCTACGGCCAGCGACCCCGCCGGCTCCACAACGATCGCATTCTCGTTATACAGCTCCAGGATGGTGGTGCAGGCCTTGCCTTCCGGTACCGTCACGATGTCGTCCACCAACTCGCAGCAGATATCATACGTCAGCTGCCCGACGCGCTTCACGGCGGCGCCATCCACGAATTTGTCGATCTCATGCATGGTGACGACTTCGCCCTGCTTCTTGGACTCGATCATGGACGCTGCCCCAAGCGGTTCGACGCCAATGACTTGCGTCGTTGGGCTGACGGTTTTGACGTAGGTTGCCACGCCGGCCGCAAGACCGCCGCCGCCGATGGTGACAAACATATAATCGGCCGGCGCGTCCAGCTCCTCCATAACCTCCATCCCGATCGTGCCGTTGCCCGCGATGATCTTCGCTTCATCGAACGGGTGGATAAAGGTCATGCCGTACTCGTCGCATGCCTTAATCGCTTCGGCATATGCATCATCGAAGGTATCCCCTGTCAGAATGACCTCGACGCTGCCCCCGCCAAAACGCTTCACCTGCTTCACCTTCTGGTTCGGGGTCGTGCTCGGCATGTAAATCTTGCCTTTGATATTCAGCGCGTTGCAGGAGAAAGCCACCCCTTGCGCGTGGTTGCCCGCGCTTGCGCACACAATGCCGTTGCTGCGTTCTTCCTCCGACAAGCTGCGAATCATATTGTAAGCGCCGCGGATCTTGAAGGAGCGAACCACCTGCAGGTCCTCGCGCTTCAGATACACTTCGCAGTCATACTTGGCTGACAGTACTGCATCCCGCTGCAGCGGCGTGCGTACGATCACTTCGCGAAGCACGTGGTGTGCGCGCACGATGTCCTCCATGCTGACTGCCCGTTTTGCCGTATACGTCTCTTCCATTCTCTCGATCACACTCCCACTTCGCTGCCAGGTAAACGTTGATCCATCCGCTACCCTTATTTACGTATTTCTATCATTGTATCACTTTTCATGAAAATATCCCGCCCTTTTCTGGCAAGCTTTCGTAAAAGAGTCATTTTCGCAACAAGTATAAGCCGGATGTACAGCCGATACTCGGTAACCCGGATATGGATAGAAGGATCGGACCTTTCCTTTAAAGAGGGTTGACTTCCTTCTGACACTTTAATACTATAAAGCATGAAAATTAACCTAAATTTTGGGAGTGATTTTAATGAAGAAGAAAGTATTGTATGGGTTATTGGCGGGTACACTCACGCTGGGGATTGGTACAGGCGCTATGGCGTCGTCAGCTTTGGAGCCAATCAAAGCCTATTTGAACAGCAAGATTTCCCTGAAATTAAACGGTACGGTGGTAACGCCGAAAGACGCAAACGGCAAAACCGTGCTGCCGATCACTTACAACGGCACGACGTACTTGCCTGTGCGAGCTGTAGGCGATCTGATGAATATCGACATTCGTTATGACAGCGCAACTTCTTCAGTACTGATTGGCGGCAATCAGGGATCCCCATCCCAAACCTCCAGTCCGTTATCATTAAGCTCGCTCGGAGCCTCCGTATTGGGGACATCAGCCTGGCACACCAAAGATTCCAGCGATACGGTCTACAAAGGCAAAGATTATAAAGACGTTTATTTACATACCGATTCGGCCAAACAAGGCAACAGCTTCCAGATCATGACGGGTAAAAAATATGCCAAACTGCATCTTGAGCTGGCCGTGACTGGCGGTGCGCAAGAAATCGTAATTATGGACCACAACAACTCAACGCTCAAAAAGGTGTCCCTGGGTGCTGAAGATGGCCTGGTCGGCGTAGACGTCGATGTATCGGCTGCCGATTTTATTTTTGTGGAGATCGTTGATGAAGGGCCGGGCACTTCCCTGTTTGTTCCTCTGACCAGTTCCTATTTGACAAAATAAGCCCTTGCAATGATTCGCGCGGGCGGAAGGCCAGGATATTGAAAGCCGGGGGTTAATGACCCCCGGCTTTCGCCTGTCTATCTGTATGATCTATATTAGCTCTGACAAACCACTGCTTCATAACACATACCTATTAGGGTGAGACCACCTGCCCTTAGTCCATCGGAATCACGATCACGTTTCCCGTCTGCGTGGTGATTGTAATTTGATGCTGCAAAATCTCGACGCCCAGCCTTTCTTTCACATCTTCCATGGAAGGCTCCTCAATGGCGGGAGTGTCGGGAGCGCTGGGGGTGCCATGCACGGCCGCTATGAGCCAATGGGTTCCGGGTTCGAGTGCTGTCCTCAGCGTAGGAATCACCGTGCGGGGACGCAGCAGATTGGTATTGGCATGGGGATAGATGAGCTCTGCCGTATCGTAACCGAGCATGCCGTGGATGGCACTCGTGCCGAAGGTGCCGGAAGCTGATGCTGCCCCATCTCCCGCACGGGAGCTGTCCAGAGATCCCAAGCCTAAAGCAAACCCGCCTTCGGCAGCATCGAGGTTTCGTTCCGTGCTGATCCGATGGATGCGAATATGCCATGGCAGCCCTGCCGCTATCCAGGTCCTTACCTCGACGTCTCTCCACGGCTTCCATTTTGCATACAGCACATGCTCCTGAATCCGCGTCTCCTCGCATAAGCGCTTGACACGGAACAGCCGATCGCCCTCGCTAAGGGCCAACATGGAATCAAACGCCCCCTGGGCCAGTCCCCATTCCGCCCTCGGCACGCTGAACGCAAAGGCGGTAGAGTAAACAAACTTCTCGTACTTGGCGGAAGTATGCGTATGCTCGTTGGTAGACGGGTGGCCCGTATTGAACGCAGCCACATGGCCGGTCTGCGGGTCCCTGCAAAGCACCAGATGTGCAGGCTCCTGCACCGAGATACGTTCTAGCTCCGCCTGCTCCTGCTCCTCTGCCGCCCAGAACGGATGGCTATCCGGCAAAGCCAGGATCAGGAACGTCTTCAGCGACCAGTACACCGAGCCGGCCGCGTTATAGTTCTCCGACATGATTCGGTTCGGGTAAGCGTAACCCACCGTCAACACGCCGTCCCGGTCGAATATCGGCTGCTGAAACCACCATCTGAGATTTCTAAGGACCAGTCCCTTCAGCTGGCCCGGACTAAACCCGTCCAGCCCGGCATAAGCCGCAGCCGACCAGAAGGCCGACTGCGCAAAGCGGTACGTCAAGCTGCGTCCGTAAGGAACGGCCGACCCGTCGGGAGCAAACCAGTGGACGAAATCGCGTGCAAACAACGCGGCCCGCTCCCTGTAGCGCCCGGCGCGGTCTGGATCTTCGTCTCCCATCAGCTGCGCATAGAGCAAGCCATAGAAATGAAAAGCATACGGCACGTAATAATCGCAGTGCCCCCCGATCCCGTCGCTATACCAGCCTGCATCCAGATAGAATTCCTCAATGCGCTGGAGATTGCTCTCCAGCTGCCCGGCATCGTATGGTAGGCCTGCTTTGCGGAAACCAACGTTGACAAAAACATGGAAGAACAGCCAATTGCAATCATAGCAAGGATGATGGTTGATTTGATCGAGCCACTGATAGAGGTTGGCCTTCTCCTTCTCGCTCAGCGGCTGCCAGATGCGGTCCGGAATCAGGGCAAAGGCCAATCCGAATACCGCCATCTCTACGAGACGCTGATCATAGTCATTAACCTGCCCCCAGTACTCGGCATGCTCCGGATCCGTCCCCGCGCGAATCCCTTGCAGGCACAGCTCCCACAGCTCGTCATGGGAGCCGCCGGCAGCGGCGGGAACGAGCCCCCACAAGACGCGAGAGAAACCCTCCATCTCCGCAATATCGGCATAGGCATCGGCGCCCGAACGCTCAAGGATTAAGCGTGCGCGCCCCTCGCTGTAGCATTTGCTTAAAGGCTCCAGCAGCTGCGATAGCGCCTCCTGCACGTCCCGTCTTGTTCTCAGCGGATTCCGGACAACCGGATGGATTAAGCCGCCCTCGGGAATTCCAGTAACCTGTATGCTCATCTTAAATGCTCACTCCATTTCCGGAATGTTTCTTCTAATTCCCTTATCCTCTTCCTTGCCTTACTTCTACTATTTGCTTCCCGAGCACCGCTTCAATCTCCGCTATTCCCAGTAAAACGGCCCCTTCCCTCTCAGCCGCGCAAGTCCCTCCACAAAGAAAAAGTCGCCGTAAATCAGGGGCACATCGATATTCTTGCCCTCCGGATAATGGCTGGTCCCATGGAGAATCAAGCCTTCCTCGCCATCGTTGTCCCATGTGCCGTAATTCCGGTACAGCGATTCCAAAATCCGGACCGCGGATGTCCGGTATACGGCCGCCTGCCCCGGCTCCACCTGGTCAGCCAGCAGCAGCAGCCCGCTGGCGGCGCAGGCTCCGGCGGACGAATCCCGGTAGATGCGGGCCTCGTCCGGCGCGCGGAAGTCCCAGAACGGGACATGGTCTTCCGGCAGGTTCGCCAGGAAGAAATGCGCCACCGTTTTGGCCGTATCGAGGTAGATCGACTTGCCCGTATGATGGTAGGCAAGCGTCAAGCCGTAAATCGCCCACGCCGTTCCCCTGGACCAGGCGGATTCCGGCGCAAAGCCCTGCCCGCCGATCCCTTCCAGACGTTCGCCGGTAACCTGATCGTATCGTACGATGTGATAGACGGAACCGTCCGGCCGGACGAAGTCGCGGACCACCGTATCCATATGCGCTTCGGCTATATGCCGGTAGCGGGGATCGCCGCTGATCTGCGACGCCAGGAACAACAGGGGCGTATTCATGGCGCAATCGATAATGGCGAGACCCGCGTTATCCTCCCCTTCCGACCACGGATTCCACGCTCGAATGTATTGGCCCTTCAGGTTGAAGCGTGCAGCCAGGTAGTTGGCTGCCTTGAGCGCGCGCACCTTGGACTCTTCGCTGCCGGTCAGCTTATAGGACGCCATGCTGGTCAGCGTCCACATGAAGCCGAGATCATGGTCCAGACGCACATATTGGTTCAGTACGTCATCCAGAATGAGCTCGCACTGCTCAGCGGTGGTTCTAAGCTCCACGATCCCGCTGTCATTGTAAAGAAGCCACAGCATGCCCGGCCAGAAGCCGGCCGTCCACCAATGCGGCGGCTCCAGCTGGTAGACGCCATTCTGGCTGGCATGCGGAAACCTCGCCCCGATCCGTGCTACGTTCCGCCGCGTCTTCGCAAGCGATTTTTCCCATGCCTCCGTCAACCAATCCAAAGCGACCTCCGTTTTCATCCCTCTCCACTCCTCTGTTCATATGAATTGAAATCTGAAATCGATATTCGCATGCAAGCCAGGGGCCTTCACTCTAAAATCCACGGCATGCCAAGCCGCTTCCTTGCCGAAGTGATCACGGAAAACGTGGCTTGTCAGCTCAGGCTCCACCAGCTTGCTGTCATAGTGGATCAGCAGGCCGGGCCTGTCATCCAAGGCTTGAACGACTTCTGGACCTCCTGTCTCTGCTTGCTCGTAAGAACCCGGTGCCCGCAACCTAACGACCTCCCGCCCATCCATCAGCACAAGCTCGGGCCGTATCCTGGTGACCACCCGCTCCACCAGACTCTTCGGCGGCGAATCGAACGTAAACCGGTCGCTCAGCGTCAGTTCCGGCCGATTCCCCTGCTTGTTCCACTCCAGCGTCCTCGTGAATGACTGAAGCCCAGGAACCCGGTAGGCCGAGGTCAGCTCAAGCGCAAGCCGATCCAGGGCTTCACCCGTCACCGCTTCCAATACGACCGCGGCGCTATCCGGGCCCTCTTGCTGAACATGGCCGTCGATGATCGGCACGGAGTGGCCTTGGGAGCCGTTGCAATCATAACCATACCGGCCTTCGCCGAAATACTCCGCCGTGTACTCGCCGCAGCCGAGGTCCGAGCACCAAACTTCCCCGGCGCCGTACAGGATAAAATGCCCAAGATCATTATGGTTGTGCGGCTCGCCGTTGCTGCCGCCCTTGGCGGCAAACGCGTACACTTCGCCTCCATGGAAGCTGCGGGAGATCAGCCACTGGGCATCGGGCAAATAATAACTTGCCTCCCCCCAATCGCTTCCCGCTATCAAAGGATCCCGCCAGATCAGGTTGCGCAAAGCCGGAGCCCAGCGGCTGCAATGGTCGTCGCGGTAACCCGATCGGAGAGACTGCGGCGGAGACTCGAAGTCCCCGTACAATCCGGCCAGATAATGAGACAAGCCGATATGTACCGTGCTTTCCGGCTGCGAATCGGAGAAGTTGACGACGGCCTTTCCTCCTAAAAAGCCCTTTTGCTGAAACAAGGCGATGCGGCCGACCTTCTCCGCACGGAACCAGTCCATCTCGCCTCGGGTGCGCTTGCGCAGCAAATCGGCATAGTACACGAAATACCCGAACCCGTAATTCCAATATCCCAGCCCTTCCAGACAGGCTCCATCGGGGCCGAAGCCCTGCAGATAATAGTCCATGCACCGCTCCGTCTTCAGCAGAACCTTCGCAAGCGATTCCCCGCTTTCTTTAAGCAGCAGCGCGGCGGAGCCGATGGAACCGGCACAGACCGCAGACCAATTATGCGTGGCGGTCTCCCAGCCGTGCTCGTGACTTAGGAAAGGAATGAACAACCGCGCTTCAACCTCCTCCCCGATTCTCGAGATTAGCAGGGAAGGCAGATGGTCCCGCAGCAGCACGCGGATTTCGCTGAGGGTAAATCCGGTCTCGGCGCTGAACAGATCAATCGTCCCTTTGATGCCGCCCGGCGATTCGACGTTCACATGCGCCGGCAAACACCAGGTATACTCATCGCAGATGGACCAGATCATCTCCTGGAGAGCCGTCCGGTAAGCTTCTTTATCCGGCTCAAGAAGAGTCAGCAGGGCAAAGGTATTCAGCCGGCGCCTTCGCTCGAAATACGCCTTCTCATAATCCAGCCTCGTTCCCTGCCGGGCAAACCGGGTGAATAAGTCATACGTCAGCGGCGGGTTCGGGGCAGACAGCAGCCGCTCCCCTTCCTCGCGAATCTCGGATATGTCCTGCTTGTAATCCCCGCTTCGCTGAATGCCTTCCCAGAAGGAACTCTGGTCCCCGCCCTGGTAATACATCCGCAGATCGGCGGGAGCCATCCCGTTCACGATCGTTGTCAGCTCCTGTATCCTGTTCATCGGACTAAGCCCCCCCTCCTTTCCGTTTCAACGTCTGTTAGTGACGCCCTTAAGGCGCCCTTTCAACCATTCCGGAACTCTACGGGGGTTACCCCCGCATACGCCTTGAATGTCTTGCTGAAATAACTCACATTGTCGTAAGCCAGACTTTCGCAGATTTCCCCGACCGTACGGTCCGTCTGCCGCAGCAGCTCCTTGGCGCGCTCCATCTTCATGCGGGTGACGTATTCAATGAAGGTCACACCGGTTTCTTTCTTGAACATGCGGCTGAAATAGCTCGGATTCAGGTGCAGGCAGCCCGCAACGTCATCCAGCGTGATCCTCTGGTCAAGCCGAAGGGACACGTATTTGCAGGCCTCCGCCACTTCCGATCGTCTGCTGCCCCCGAATCCCCGGTCCATAGCCTGCATGGTGGATTCCAAATAATCGTGAAGCCAAGATTTCAGCTCGTTCAGGGAATCCATGTCCATGATCTCTTTGTGCAACGCATCGGCCGTATACGCGGGTGACAGCGAGTGCAGGAGGTGAAGCCTCAGCTTCAGATCCAGCAGGAGCTTCAATACCCAGTCCTTGACCGATTCCGGTGCGTACCGCTTCTCCTGTATCCATGAGATCCACCGATCGACCGTGTCGCGCACCCCGCATAAGCCGTCTTTTCCAAGCAGCGATTCCCGCAGCTCCGAACTGGCCCGTTCATAATAAGCGAAGAGATCGGGATCCCCATGCTGGCTTCTTTTCTCCAGAGCTCCGTTCAGTTTGGATATCTCTTGCGGCTCCAGATAAAATCGTTGGTGCTGGCACGCCAGCAGTTCATTAAGCCCTGCCTTTAGGCCTTCGGGATCCGCGCACCCCCGGCCGATCAGGAATGACATGCGGATTCGCAGCACGCGCTGAAGCGTCCGCTGCACCTCCTTCAGGCAGGCTGCGGCCTCATCGTATATGTTGCTGCCCAAGCCGGGTCGATACGAGAACAGGAGCAGCGAAGACTTTGCATCGTATAGGACATGCACCGCATCCGGATTCAGTTGGTCCAGCACCTCCCGCAGCACGTTGCCCAGGGCAAAATGCAGCGTCTGGTTGGAGGCGAAGCGGTGCCTGATCACCCGGACATCCTCCAGATGTCCGACCGCGGGAAGGCAGTGATAACCAGGCTTCAGCACTCCGTACTCCGACAGCTCCTGCCGCCATGTTTCGGGGGACAGCAGGGGCTGATGGATGAAATTTTTGAGACTCTGCTCTTTCCGCAGCTCCTTGGATTCGTCCACCAGATGGATCATCCGCGACCGCTCCCAGCCCTTCTGGGCTTCCTCGTCCATCGCCTGCTTGAACCGCCTCAGCAGCTGCGCCAGCTCCTCGGGGTCAAGCGTATCCTTCAACAAATAATCCTGCACGTTCAGGCGCATGGCCTGCTGGGCATATTGGAATTCGTTGTGGCAGGACAGAATGGCGATCCGCACATCGGCCTTCACTTCTTTGATGCGTGCGGACAGCTCAAGCCCGTTCATTTTGGGCATGCCGATATCCGTAATCAGAATGTCCGGGGGCGAAGATCTCGCATCCTCCCAAGCACTCATCCCGTTCTCATAGCTTCCCATCAGATTCAAGCCCAGCTCATTCCACGAGATGGCCTCCGACAACAGCTCGATGACCGGATAATCATCGTCCACCAGCATCACGTTATACATCCGTTTTCCCTCTTTCCGGTATAAACATCTCGATCACCGTTCCTTGGCCAGGCTCGCTGTAGACGCGACATTGAAAAGCCTCGCCGAACACCATGCTCATCCGTTCCATTACATTTTGCAGACCGATGTGGGAGAAGCTGCCCCCGCTTGCCTCCTCCTGCGTCGAGGACCCGGCGGAGCCGCCCTGGATTCTCCGGGCAATCGACTCCCGGATGGCGGCATCCATGCCGATGCCGTCATCCTTCACCGCCAGCACGAGATGCCTGCCCTTCATGGCGGCTGCAATCCGAATCGTCCCTGCCTGCTGGTTGAGCCCATGGATCAACGCATTCTCCACGATCGGCTGCAGAAAAAAGCGCGGCACCTTGAAGAGGAAAGCCTCCGGCGCGATATCCAGCTCCAGCCTGACCTCCTCCTTCTGCCGAAGGTTCATCAGGGCGACGTAATGCGAGATCAGGTCGATTTCTTCATGTAGCGCAATCTCGTCCTCTTCGCGGCTGATCGTCATGCGGAGCAGCACGGACAGGGAGCCGATCATCTTGGCGCTTTCGGGATCGCCTCGCTTCATGACCTTCATCCGGATCGAATTCAGGACATTGAACAGAAAATGGGGATGGATCTGGGCTTGAAGCATTCGGAGCTCCGCTTTGCGTTTTCTCGCCTGATTCTCGGATATTTCCGAGATCATGGCTTTGAACCGGTCCAGCATGTCGTCGAATAAATGCCCCAGCCGTCCAACCTCATCATTGCCATGAACATTCGACCTCACTTCCAGGTTTCCGCGCTGCACGGAGGTCGCCACTTTGCCGAGCTTGACTAACGGCTTGGTAAACGCGCGGACAAGCGCAATGAGCAGCAGCAGAAAGATCAGGAAGGAGCACATCTGAAACCAGAACACCTGGTTGAAAATCGAGTTGATATTGACGATCGCATCCTTGTACGGCTGCATCAGCACCAGACGCCACCCGGCATACGGGATGTCCTGGTGTACCATCAGCTGCTTCTCCCCCTTCATCGGCACGATTGAATACGGCTTCTCTTGATCCAAATTTTCGAGATAAGCAAAGGTCGTTCCGATCTGGCTCTGATGGCTGCCGGAAACGATGGTTCCCTCAGCATCCAGCAGCACCAGCTCGTTGCCTTCCGAAAGGGAGTTGAAGATCCCGCTGATCTGATCCTCCATGAACGTCACGATCACGTAACCGTAAATTTCGGAATCCGGCAGCCGGAGCGTGCGCACCACCGATAATTGCGTCGGATGATCAATCTGATCGGAGCGAAACATCGTGGCCTCCGGCTCCGTCCATAGGGACTCCAAGCCTTGCAGCTCCGAAATTTGGCCAAACCAGGGGCGCAGCCTGTAATCGGGCGGATTGTAATCGCTTACGGAATAATTCATGTAATAGGAGCCGTTCTCCAGAATGACGGTGACATAGCTTTTCTCGCCGACAACCGTCAAGCTGTCCAGATGCTCCAGCACCCGGTTGGATTCCATGAACCTGCGATAAGGATCCGGGTCCTCGTTGCCGGAGACCACCTGCTTGAAATAGGAATTCAAACCGGAATTCATCTGGATATAGTTGGCGATATTGATTTTGCTTAAGAGCAGATTCGTCACCGATCCGCGGACCAGCTGAAGGGCATCGCTTGCATTGGATACCGCCTGCTGCCTCAAGGCTTCTTTCGTTAACGAATTATACAGAATCAGGCTGACGATGGCGGGAACCACGATGCAGGTGACGGCAGCCAAAATCAGCTTATGCCTGATGGAGCTGGGGATCAGGCTCTTCAATCGTGCGGGCATAGGATCCACCTCGGGTATGGCGTGACGGGAATGATGTACGCGAATTCAAAAAAAGGGACGAAGAGTTTCGTCCCGATTTTTTTGTCTATTATACCAGATCATTTTTTGTTGGATTCTATAATTTTGTTCACTCGCTCCTGCGAATTCGCGATGGTCTGGTCAATATCCTGATTGCCCAGTATCAGCTTCTCGTATTCCTCGTTCACCGCCTCGTACACTTCCGCCTGATAAGGCGCCGGAGGGACGATGGCCGAGGCCTTCGAGGCAACCAATGTGTCCACGAGCGATTTTTTGTCTACCTTATCCGGACTCTTCGTGCCCGACAGGATGGTGTCGATGATCTCCTCCACCTGCTCGGTCTTCACCTGCTGCCAGGCCGGAATGTTCTTGCCCTGCACGATTTGCCCTTCCGTTGTATACCAGCGGACGAATTTATAGGCCTCTTCCTTATGCTTGGACTTGGCCGCCACCGCCACGTAATCCGTGGTGACCGGCGTAAGTCCCGTCGGATCGCCTTCCTCGTTTTTCGGGAATGGAGCTACGGCGACATTGAAGTCCAGCGGCACTTTATCCGTTCCGCCGATCTCCGTGTTCATCCAGCTGCCGATCGTGATCATGCTTGCGGATTGATTGAAGAATTGCGTCCGGTAATTCAGCTTCTGGGAGATCATGTCCGTATAAGGCACAGAGGATTGGTCCTCCTTCTCCATCCGCACGCGCAGCTCCAGCGTCTGCCTGAAGGTCGGGTTATCCAGATTGGAAGAGCCGTCGGCCTTCAAATAGTCGGTATCTTGAGGCTGATTGGCCATCATCAGCTTCAGAAATTCCAGCCATCCGCCCCCTTGCGGGCCATGGAAGTACGTCCCGTAGCGCTTCGACGCTCCTTCGCCCTGGGTCAATTTTTTGGCATAATCCGCATATTCGTCCCAGGTCCAGTCCGTCGGTACAGGAAGTCCCGCTTCCTCCAGGTGATCCTTGTTCAGCAGCACATACCAAGGGTTGAACTTGCCTGGCAGCGCGTAGACCTTGCCGTCGAGGCGGGTATCCACTTTATAATCGGTTTCCACGCTGTAGCCGTCCTTCGCGATATAGTCGTCCAGCGGCTCGGCCATGCCGAGCGCCACCCGCTGCGCATAACCCGCCGGATCGCTGAACATCAGAATGTCCATCTGGGCCGAGGATGCCGCCTCCAGGTCAAGCTTCTTGAACGCCTCCTGCGTATCCCCCTTCTCGCTGAGCTGGACCAGCTCAATGGTCACGCCCGGGGTTGCCTCTTCATAGGCTTGGATCGTTTTCTTCCAATTGTAGGCTTCCTCCGTGCCATACGTGTACAGCCTCAGATTGGTCTTGCCTCCGCCTTGCGCGGAATCACCTTGCGCCCCATCCTCTTTCGCTCCCCCGCAGCCGGACAGCAAGCCGATCACCATCGCGGCCGTGAGAACGCCTGACCACCATTTCTTGTTCATCATTGTCTATAACCCTCCCCATTGATATCGGTATGTAAGGTCGTGACGATTCTAGCTGTAACTATCCACATTATATAGAGCGCTTACATCTTAACCATAAAACAATCTTTACTGATGTTGGAACTATTTTTACCCCATTCATTCCCGAGAGACTTAGCCCTTGACCCCACCCAGCGCAATACCTTCGATGACGCTCTTCTGGCCGATGATAAAAACGATCAGCAGCGGGAATATCGCCGACACGGCAGCCGCCATGATCAGGGAGTAGAATTCTCCGCTCAAGGACGTGAATTTCTGCATCGCCAGCGGAATCGTGAACAGCCGGTCCGTCCGCAGGAAGATGAGCGGATTCTGATAATCGTTCCACGTCCAGATGAACCGCAGGATCGCATACGTGGCAACAGCGGGTTTTACCAGCGGCAGGGCAATGGACCAGAAGATTCGCGGATGGTTCGCACCGTCGATTTTGGCGGATTCGATGAATTCCTGATGCACCCCCATGAAGAATTGCCTGAGCATGAACGTTCCGAGCACGCTGAAGCTTCCCAGCATAATGAGCCCGAAATGGTTATCGAACAGCCCGATGTTGCGGTATAGAATAAACTGCGGGATCAGGATGGCCTGGCCCGGAATCATGTAGGTCACCAGCACGATGATGAACAGCCAATTGCCGGCGGCAAACCGGATTTTGGAGAAGCCGTAGGCTGCCAGGGCAGATACCATGGCCGAGATGATCGTGGTCAGTATGCTGACCTTGATCGAGTTCCAATAATAGAGATAGAAGGGATAATCGCCGAACCATACCTCCTTGTAATTCTGAATCGCGTTCCACTCCCGCGGAATCCATTGAATCGGATATACGAATACGTCTCGCTCCATCTTAAAGGATGTCACCAGCATCCAGATAAAAGGAAGGAGAAACAGAATGCTCACCGCGAACATCGCGATCGTGACGATAAGCTTGCGCCAGTCGACGCCGACTCTTGTCCCCATATAACGCCCTCCCTCTTAGTAGTTGACCCACTTCTTCTGAGCGGCCCACTGCCCCAGCGTAATCAGCATGACAAAGCCGAACAGAACCGCGGCAATGGACGATGCGTAACCGACCTTCAGGTTGACGAATGCCGTATCGTACAAGTACCACACCATCATGGTCGTTGAGCCGATCGGTCCCCCTTGCGTCATGACGGCAATGATATCAAAGACCTTGAACGTGGAGATGATCCCCGTTACCAGCAGGAAAAAGGACGTCGGCGACAGCAGGGGCAGCGTAATGCGCCTGAACTTGGTCCAGCCGTTCGCTCCATCGATATCGGCCGCTTCGTACAGATCCTTCGGGATGGATTGCAGGCCGGCGATATAGATAATCAGATTGAAGCCGATCGAAATCCAGATCGATATCAGCATGATGGAAATCAGCGCGAAATTCGGATCCGCGATCCACTTGGGCGGATTGGACATCCCGAGCGTCCGGAGGATTTCGTTGATCGGCCCGTAGGACGGCTGGAACAGCACCTGCCATACGACGGCCACCGCCACGATGTTGGATATGTAGGGCATGAAGTAAGCCACTTTAAAATAGCCCTTCATATAGACAAACCGGTCGATCAAGATGGCCAGCGTCATCGAAATCATCATATAGACCGGAACCGTCAGAAGAAACAAGATGTTGTTGCGTACCGACTTGATAAACATGTCATCCTCCAGCAGCTGGCGGAAATTCTGAAACCCGACCCACTGGATGCCGTCCCAGCCCTGCACGAAATTCCAATCGGCAAAACCCAGCACGAGCGTAGCCAATATCGGAAACAGCACCAAAATGATAACGCCGATCAGCATCGGGCTTACGAATGCGATCCCCCATAGGTTCTCTCCCCGCTGCAAGGATCCCCTGGACTTGTCCACCCGCGTCGGCTGGGCGCCAGGCTTTTTCATCGTCTCCATTGTTTGTGCCATGTCGGACCCCCTCGATTCTTATTCGATGGGTAAAGTATAAAAAAAATACCGCCAACGCATTGACGGTATTTTGATCATATTCGCTTTCATTTTTACTTGATTAGACAGGGAACGCATCATGGATCTTGGCATGCCCGGTATTACAGGAATTTCTCCTTAAACCAGCCAGCGGCCATCCCGACCTCTGCACGGCTGAGCTGATGCCCCCCGTTCTCCCAATGCAGCTTCACGTCCGCGCCTGCCCCGCTCAATAGCTCGTTCAGATCCTCGCTCTCCTGCGGCGTGCACATCGGATCGCGCCGGCCTGCAGCGATAAAGACCGGAACGCCGGTCAAATCCGGCAAGGTTTTATCCCGCAGCGGAACCATCGGATGGTGGAGAATGGCCCCCTGCAGCGCGTCCCCTTCGTGGAACAGCAGGCTTGCGGCAATGTTGGCGCCATTTGAATACCCGACGGCCACGATGCGGCTGCGGTCAAAATCGTACTCGGCCGCTGCCCAGTTCAGGAATTCATTCAGCTCGTGCGTGCGTTTCACGAGATCCTCTAGATCAAACACGCCTTCGGCCAGGCGCCGGAAAAATCTCGGCATGCCGTTCTCCAGCACG
The DNA here is from genome assembly GCF_000204455.1 of Paenibacillus sp. HGF5. Lineage (NCBI taxonomy): Bacteria > Bacillati > Bacillota > Bacilli > Caryophanales > Paenibacillaceae > Paenibacillus > Paenibacillus sp. HGF5. Next base: position 38,860 of record NZ_AEXS01000088.1, read on the forward strand.
TTCCCGCGGACGCCGAGCACATTCGACGTTGGCGAGATCATCTCGGCCAGCGGCAGCAAATCCTCCTCGTTCCCTCCGGTACCGTGCAGCAATAGTAAGGTTGGTGCCTCCGGGGAAGTTCCCTGGCGGTAAATATGCGTATGTTCCATATGTTTGTAGTCTCCCTTCGATTGGTGATATGGTTAAATTTCGAATCCGTTTGACACCATTAATGTTAGAATGCCCTGGAATAGCTCAATAGGACCAAAGGCTGCCCTAAAAACCACTTCATAAATTAGGTCGCAATCCCCATCAAAGGTTGCCCTTATATCCTGTTATAATATCTTTAATTTAAGATTCTTTAAATACATCATACCATGGATTTTAAAAAATGCAACAGCTGCCCTTCCGCATCGCCTCCCCGCTAGAGCTGCAATCGGAAACGCTATGTCGCCCGTAGCCTGTGTATCACAACCGGTGACGAACAAAACGAAAAGAGAGGAAGCCTCCACTATGGAAGACTTCCTCTCCTGTTTGTATTCTCTATATATGATTCCGTACGTGTTCCCCCGTAACATCACTCATTATATCAAAAGATAGGTATAATGTCAGTGGATGTTTTGGTATTTCTCACAATTTTTTTGTGAGAATGTTAGCGATTATTCCAGTTGATTGGATAAAAAACCATATATTTAGAAAAATTGTAACCGTTTGGTCAACGCACCTCTCGGTACAGCGAAGGCCTGCGCGCGCTTGAAGTTCATCGGCGCTCCCCGCACGATCGTCAGTGCCTTGTAGTATTCGATGAACGGGAAGCCGTAGGTTTCCCCGCGCGCATAAGCGTATACGTTCATGGCTCTCACCCAGGTTTCATAGGCTTCGTCCGGAATGTCGATGAATACCTCGGGATGGAAATCGTACGGGTCCTCCCAATTGTCCGCATAGTATAAATGCTGGGCATAGTGGGACGGAAGCTCGCGTTCAATCGTCTTCAGGCCCGCATAGAAGCGGGCGTCCTCCACGATATAATGCGTATTGGAATGATCCTTATGAATGCTCTCCTTCCAATGCGTGATGATGATATCCGGTTTCACTTCCCGTATGACGTCGGCGACCTGATACTTTACTTCCTCGTCCAGCGGAAGCTCGGCATCCTTGTAGGCAAGGAACCGCACATCCGCGCCGACGATATCGGCAAATTGGTGAGCTTCGTCAATCTTTTGCTTTGCGTACTCCTCCGGCGTCAGACGGGGGTGTCCCTTCTCTCCCGGCGTTAGATGAAGAAAAGTCGCTTTGTGGCCAGCCTGCGTATATTTGGCGATCACTGCACCTGCGGTAAGATCCATATCGCCCGCATGCCCGCCAATCGCCAAAATGTGATGCTGCTTTGCTTCCGTCAATGTAATCTCTCCTTTATATATCCATGTAGTCGAAGCTATCTATTGCAGCGGCTTGCTCATAATATCGAACCGGCGTGTCACGTCGAAGCCGGCTTTGCGGTACAGATGGCCTGCGGGACTCTGCTCGCCCGTCCAGAGGAACCAGGCACCGTGCAGTCCTTGAGCACGCATAAGGGCAAGGCAGTCATACAAGAGGATTTTTCCGAGTCCCTTCCCTTGCATCGACGGATCCACGCCAAAGGGACCGAATCGTTCCGCCACGCCCTCATATCCGCCATGCAGGCAGAAGCCCACCAGCTTCCCTTGATCGCGTGCGATCAGAATCTGATCCGTTGTTAATCGCTGGAGCAGCCCCTCACGAATCGCCCGGCCCCAATCCGGGTTAAACACGTCCGTCGCAAACTCGATCAGCTCCACCAGATCGCTGTCCTTAGCCGGCTTGAAAGTAAAGCCTTCATGCTCCCGCTGCCGCTTCAGCTCCGCAACCTCAGGCGGCATATGGAAGCCAACCAGGGAGCGATCCATCGCAACCGCCGTGTAATTGCGGGTAAAACCGCTGGCCGCAAGCCATGCCAAGCCCTCCGGATAGCGCTCCCCATCAATGCCCGGAACGATATAATTCGGGGCATACGAGGAGAAAAAGACTTTGCTGCGCCCATGATGACGAAGATAATCTTCTCCTTCCTGCAGCAGCCGCGACGCCACCCCCAATCTTCGAACCGATGGATCGGTATAGAAGAAGGTGATCCAGCCGTGATCCGGGTCCAGCTCGGTGCCGATCATCGGCAATCTCCGGCGCACCGCATATAGGACGCCCACTATGCGACCCTCCTGCTCCGCGATCCGCAGTCCCTCCGGATCAAAGTTCGGGTCCAGCAGCACCAAATTCCGAAAGCGGAGCCGGGTGATGGGATCTCCCGGCAGGCAGGCATTCCACAAAGCCGTAATCCCTTCCTCGTCCCCAGGCCGGTAAGACCTGTAGGCTAAACTCGTCATTGCGTATTCCCTCCTTATAGTCGTAAGTCATTTATAGTAGTAAGTCATTGGATCGTCGGCGTTTGCCCGTAACGGCATGCGACCGGTTCATGTCCATTCACAAATCCCTCATGTACGGACGGAATATCTATGTGGCAGCTCCCATAAATGTTCCGACATCAGGGGGCATTGCTTACGTCCATCCCGTCGTTAGATCGGTTTTCGGATTGCTGCCGCTGCCGAATCGAGAACGACGGCTATTGTGTGCTTTTGTGAGCGCTGATCCCTGTACAAACGGTGCGTGGTCTGGAGCATGCTTGGATGGCCGTCAACCATATGCCGCATTCCATTCTTACCATGCCACGGCTCCCTTCAAAGCGTTGTGGACCTGTGCGCGCAGCTGAGCCACGCTGCTGCTCCGCCCCCCATATACGCGGTTGGTCAGCAATACGACCGCAAGATCAGACTGGGGATCGATCCACAGGCTGGTTCCGGTAAAGCCGGTATGTCCGTAACAGCCCGGGCTCATCCAATCTCCGGAGGCGTCCATCTTATCCCCTTTCAGCACCCACCCCAGACCACGGCTCGAGCCATGAATATGGCTCGTATGGGAGCGGGTGGCCGTAGCCGCCGCAGCCCGAGATAGGAGCCTCGATTCGTCTGTTCCGGTCTCCGCAGCCGTAACCGTCGGAATTGCGCCCAGTGAAAGCCACATTCGGGCATACTGCAGCAGGTCACCTGCCGTGGCAAACAATCCCGCATGGCCGCATACACCCCCTAAGGCCCTTGCCTTCTCATCATGCACAATCCCGCTCAGATGATCCTGGATGGTATCCTCATACTCCGTTGCGGCATAGCGGCCGGGCTGTCCCGGCGAAGGAGTTAACGTGGCATGTCGCATGCCCAGCGGATCCGACACCCATCGCTTAAACGCTTGGTCCAAAGGCAGTTTGAGCGACCGTTCTATGATGCGACCAAGCGTCAGATACCCCAAGTCGCTGTAAATCACTTCGGTATTCGGCTTCGCTGCAAGCGGCGCTGAAAAAACGGCATCCCACATCTGCTCCCTGTCCCAGCCATGGGAATGCAGGTTCATATCCGCCTGGAGCCCGGAAGTATGCGTCAGCAGCTGGCCTACCGTGATCTCTTCTTTGCCTGCCGTTCCGAATGAAGGCAGCATATCGCTCGCTTTTGTGCTCAAGGTCAGAACCCCATCATCGATCAATTGCAGAATCAACGGGAGCGTGACCGCCACCTTGGTCAAGGATGCACAGTCGTATAATGTATCCTCGCTAACAGGCACAGGCTGGCCCTGCACCGGATTAGGATTGGCATAGCCTGCTGTGTAGAACCATATCCTGCCTTCATGCAGAACGCCCAGTACGGCACCCGGCGTCGTACCCGCGGCTATCTCGCGTTCAATGGCGGCGCACGCCGCCTTCACTCCCTTGACTCCCAAGCCCAGCTGCTCTGCACCGGCCTTCACATGAGTCTTCACTGAACTCCCCCCCTTTCTTCAAGGCCTTGAATTGGATTAACTGAACAACAAACACGCCATTTTCACATGAACGGATCTTCAAATTGTAAACGCTTGCTAAACCTATTATATGGCCTGTAAAATTTTGTTTCAATAATAAATAAGAATTATAAAATTTAATTTCATGTCATAAAATATTAATTTCCTTTTATTTGGATATTACATATTGACACCTGAATACGCTTTCATTTACAATATTGTTGAAATCAAACACTCGCATAATTTAAGGGCCATGCATTCCGTCACCGCACACCCGGTATGGAACAACCCCGGTTTCTCTTCAGGAGATGCCGGGGTTTTTTGTTGCCCTATATTTCGTACAGGAGGTGATTCCCCGCAGCTTCGGTTTGCTCATTGAACCAACCCCCATTCAATAACTGCTACATAGGAGGAATACGATGAAAAAATTCTACAAACTGACAACCGCCCTTGCCCTTAGCTTGTCCCTGGCGCTGAGCTTGCTCGGACCAGCCCATGCAGCCCCGGATACCTCGGTATCCAACAAGCAAAATTTCAGCACGGATGTCATTTATCAAATCTTTACGGACCGTTTCTCCGACGGCAATCCTGCCAACAACCCGACCGGCCCGGCCTTTGACGGTACCTGCACCAACCTGAGGCTTTACTGCGGCGGCGACTGGCAAGGGATCATCAACAAAATCAACGACGGCTACCTGACCGGCATGGGCGTTACCGCCATCTGGATCTCCCAGCCGGTCGAGAACATCTACAGCGTCATTAATTATTCCGGCGTGAACAACACCGCATACCACGGCTATTGGGCTAGAGACTTCAAGAAAACGAACCCGGCTTACGGCACGATCGCCGATTTCCAGAATCTCATCGCTGCCGCCCATGCCAAGAACATCAAAGTCATCATCGACTTCGCACCGAACCACACGTCCCCCGCTTCCTCGGACCAGCCTTCGTTCGCGGAGAACGGTAAGCTGTACAACAACGGCACCCTGCTCGGCGGATATACAAACGATACGCAGAATTTGTTCCACCATAACGGAGGCACCGATTTCTCGACGACCGAGAACGGGATTTACAAAAACCTGTACGACCTTGCTGACCTGAACCATAACAACAGCACCGTGGATACCTACCTGAAGGATGCCATTAAAATGTGGCTCGATCTGGGCATTGACGGCATTCGAATGGACGCGGTAAAACATATGCCGTTCGGCTGGCAGAAGAGCTTCATGGCCACCGTCAACAATTACAAGCCGGTCTTCACCTTCGGCGAATGGTTCCTCGGGGTAAACGAAGTGAGTGCCGAGAATCATAAGTTCGCCAACGAGTCCGGCATGAGCCTGCTGGACTTCCGCTTCGCGCAGAAGGTTCGCCAGGTATTCAGGGACAACACCGACAATATGTACGGACTGAAATCCATGCTGGAGGGCTCTGCAGCCGATTACGCGCAGGTGGAGGATCAGGTCACGTTCATCGATAACCACGACATGGAACGTTTCCATAATAACAGCGCCAACCGCCGGAAGCTGGAGCAAGCGCTCGCCTTCACGTTAACTTCCCGCGGCGTGCCAGCCATCTATTATGGAACCGAGCAATACATGTCCGGCGGGAACGATCCCGACAACCGGGCTCGAATTCCTTCTTTCTCTACCACGACTACGGCTTATCAGGTCATTAAAAAGCTGGCGCCTCTGCGCAAATCCAACCCGGCCATCGCTTATGGGACGACGCAGGAGCGCTGGATCAACAACGATGTGCTGATCTATGAGCGCAAGTTCGGCAACAACGTGGCCGTCATCGCCGTCAACCGCAACGTGAACACGCCGGCCTCCATTACGGGATTGGTAACCTCACTGCCGGCCGGCAGCTACACCGACGTGCTGGGCGGCCTCCTGAACGGTAACAGCCTGACCGTCGGCTCCGGCGGATCCGCTTCCAACTTCACGCTGGCAGCGGGCGGTACGGCCGTGTGGCAGTACACCACGGCCGTGACTGCGCCAACCATCGGGCACGTAGGACCGATGATGGCCAAACCGGGCGCAACCGTCACCATTGACGGCCGCGGTTTCGGTGCAACCAAAGGCACGGTATACTTCGGCACGACGGCAGTTACCGGCGCTAACATTACGGCTTGGGAAGACACGCAGATCAAGGTGAAAATCCCTGCCGTTGCCGGAGGCGTATACAATATCAAAATCGCCAACAGTGCCGGAACCTCAAGCAATGTGCATGACAACTTCGAAGTGCTGAGCGGGGATCAGGTCAGCGTGCGCTTTGTGGTGAACAACGCCACCACCGCGCTCGGCCAGAACGTGTATCTGGCAGGCAGCGTAAGCGAGCTTGGCAACTGGGACCCGGCCAAAGCCATCGGTCCGTTGTACAACCAGGTCATCTACCAATACCCAACCTGGTACTATGACGTCAGCGTGCCCGCCGGCAAAACGATCGAATTCAAATTCCTGAAAAAACAGGGCTCGACGGTAACATGGGAAGGCGGCTCGAACCATACCTTCACCGCACCAACGAGCGGCACGGCCACCATTAACGTGAACTGGCAGCCGTAAGTTCAAGAACGACTAGCTTTTGCCGAAGAACGGCACCTAAATAAAACCAGCTCCGGATATGATCCCGGAGCTGGTTTTGTTCATGCAGTCATAATTCCAGTAGCAATAGCCCGTTACGCGAAGCACCTCAACATTCCCTCAGCCCTGCATGAGCGATTCCCAAAGAGAGAGCGTGCTCAGCAGGCAGTAACTCACCAAGCGCACGAGGAAACCCAACGGACCCGCGCTAATTTCCAGCCATCCGAGCACCACGCACACCAGCAAAAAAGCCGATGAAGATGTTCCCCTTCATCGGCCTTTTTCTCCCCCCCACACCTTAGCGTAAATGGCTGTACGCAGAGCACGTAGTAGCGGAGAGGACGAATCGATTCCCCGCAAGCTTCAACGGATCAGGCGGAATCATGGTGGAGAAACGAAGTGGTCCCCTTTATCCCCGGATTTCAACCATAAATATCATTCCAATAGAAATCCGGGGGTAACAGGGATCGGAAGCATGATCCGCATACGGAGTGCTGTATATAGCCATCACATCATTACCAAAACCATTTACGTCCTAAACATCACCAAAGATTTGCGCAAGCCCTCCGACAGCTCCTCCAATCGCGACGACAGGCCGACCAGCTTCTCGCTCACCTTGAACTGCTCGGACGACATCGAAGCGACCTCCTCCGTGGCGGCGCTGGTTTCCTGGACAATCGAGCTCGCCTCCGAGATGGAGTCGGTCAGCGCCAGCTGGGAATCGATCAGAACCTCCACCGCATGCGTAGACTCGCTGATCTCGGTTAAGAGCGCATCCATCTCGTGACGCACGTTATCAAAGACACCCTGTGCTTCCTGCACCGAATGCAGCTGCTCGTCAAAGAGCGGCGATGCCGACGTCAAAGCATCCACGGAGCCCTGCACCTCGCGCCGAATGTCCAGAATCATGGCGCCTACGGTCTGGATCGACTCCTTGGAACGATCCGCGAGGCTCCGCACTTCATTGGCAACCACCATGAAGCCGCTGCCTGCCGCCCCGGCGCGGGCCGCTTCAATCGTCGCGTTAATGGACAGCACGTTGGTCTGATGCGTAATCTCCGACATCAGCTCCAATATTTTGTGAATCGATGCGGTATTATCCTTCAGCTTCTCCGCATTCTGGACGATCGCCCGGTTCACCTGGTTAATCCGCGTCGATTTCTCCACCAGGCTGTCCATATGCTGCGCGCCTTCCCCCGTTACCCGGAGCACGCGATCCGCCGCGGCCGCGATCACCTGATTCGTATCGGACACCTTGCTCATCCGGACGCCGATGTTCTCGGCCAGCTGATTCTCGCGTTCGGCCTCCATGGCCAGGCTTCCGCTTCCCTGCGCAATCTGTTCCATGGCGGCCGCAATTTCGCCGGCCGTAAGCGAGGTTCCTCTTGAGGCTTCGGCCAATTCCTCGGCCGTAACCAGCACTTCCTTCGCCGACGCATTGGTCTGATCGACCAAAGCCGAGATTTGCCCCATCATCCGGTTGAAGCTCTGACCCAGACGGCCAATCTCATCGGCACGGCGGAATTCCGTCCGCACCCTTAAGTTCCCCTGCTCTCCCTCTTCCATCAGGCTGCACATCTGGTTCAGCGGTCGGCCGACGGTACGCATCATATAGTAGCCGATCAGAACAGCAACCAGAACCGCTGCCACAATGACCGCAAGCGTCACGGCAAGCAATTTGTCAGTGGCCTGCACGAAATCGCTAACGGGAGCAAAGCCGACCATATGCCATGGCGCGGTCTTTAAAGGCGTATATACCACCATCTGCTCGTCGGCGGTATAATAGATCCCCCCTTCCTCGGCATCCGGAGGAACCGTAATGGCGGACGGCTGCATCAGCTGGGCCGGGTCCATGTCGTGCACGATCCGGTTATCTTCGGCCACGATCCGCATCTGTCCGTTATTCCCTATTTTTAGATTCGCCAGCACCTCGCCGACCGCCTCATCCTTGACATCCATCAGCAGGACGTACTGCGCATTCGGATTTTTCAGGTTTTTCAGCAATCTCCCCATCGTCATGGTGGCGGTACTCTCATTCTCCATAAAACCCTTGATCTCTGTCGGGAACCATACCGGTTCGCCATCGGCCTGGATAATCCGGTCGATCTTCGCCTTCACCCCGTCCGAAGAAGACATTCCCGAATAGCCCGTGGAGTTATAGGAGCTTTGAGCCTGAAGATTGGGCGCGACCAGACGCATGCCCTGCAGACGTTTATCCGAAGATGCCATCCCGTTCAGCTTCTCACGGATGCGGTTCTCGGCCTGCGTTTTGTCCCGAATGCCGATATCCGCCGTGCTGACCGTCACCAGATCTTCGCGAAGCACCGTGTCCAGCGCCCACTGGCGGGAAGCGGCTTCATACTGGCCTAACAGAAAATCCAGCTTGTCCGCAGCCTGCATCATCTGCCCCGAGGTCGCTTCGGATACCTGATCCATTACCGTGTCCTTGGAGATGGAATACGACAATAACCCCAGCGCCGAAGATAACAGCACGATCGTTGTAAAAAAGATAACAAACAGCTTCATGCCGACCGCCTTGAATTGAAAACGCTTTGTCATGTTCATGTTATGTACCCCCTGATTGCATGAATACATGCAAAAAGACACAGCAAGGCAATTACCGGCTGTGTCTCTTCGCTGTTCTCTCTATCTATGTGTCTTATGATATCGTAAGTTGGGCTATCCGTTTTTGGGCTTACCCTTTGCTTGCGCCGGCCGTCATGCCATCGACCAGCAAACGCTGCAGGAACACAAACAGCAGGGTGATCGGCAGTGCGATCAGCACCGATGCCGCCGCGAACAACGTAAAGTTGCTGTCCTGGGTGGAGTTAACGAGATCCCACAGGCCGACGGCAAGCGTCCAGTTTTCCTTGGTCCGGAGCACGAGCCGGGCAAAGATAAAGTCTACCCATGGGCCGACGAACAGCGTCAAGCCCATATACGTAATCATCGGCTTCGACAACGGCAGAATGATTTTGCGGAAGATCTGGAAGTTGGTGGCTCCGTCAATCTTCGCCGCTTCATCCAAGCTTCGCGGTATCGTATCCAGGAAGCCCTTCATGATGAGGGTTCCGCCAAGCGGTGCCCCGGCCGCATACACGATGATCATCGCGGCATGCGTATTCAGCAGGTCCAGGGAGTTCAACAGGATATACAGGGCGATCATGCTCATGAAGCCCGGGAACATCCCCAGCACGAGAATGACCGATAGCGCATTCTGACGGCCCTTGAACCGGAAGCGGGATACCGCATAACTAGTAAGCAGGACAAGAATGGTCCCGATAATCATGGAGAACACCGCAATTTTCAACGTGTTCATGTACCATGTGCCAAACAGGAAGCTTTGGGACGTAAACAGCTCTTTATAATGACTGAGCGTGAAGGATTCTGGAATCAAGGATTTGCTGTACAACGACTTTCCGGGACGGAAAGAGGCCAGAACAATCCAGAGCGCCGGGTAAATACAGCCGATCGCGATGATGACAAGCGTGATGTAGCTTGCCGTTAGGCGGATCGCGTTTCTCATTTTAATTCCCATTATTGGATCATATCCTCCTCTTTGAATGATCTGGTACGACGATAATTGTAAATTGAGAAGGTCGCAATAATCATGAAGATGATAATACCGATGGCCGATGCCATGCTGTAACGCTGCTGATCCAGCGTCAGTTTATAGAGCCAGGTAACGAGCAGGTCCGTCGCTCCCGCGTATTGATAGTCGCCCACCACCGGGTTACCGTTCGTCAGGAGGAAAATCAAGTTAAAGTTGTTGATGTTACCGGCAAATTGCGTAATCAGCACCGGTGCCGTCGAGAACAAAATCATCGGCAGGGTAATGATCTTGAACTTCTGGAAGCCGGTCGCTCCATCCACGTCCGCAGCTTCATAGAGATCCTTCGGAATCGTGGTCAGAACGCTCATCACGAGGAGCATGGATACAGGGATACCGACCCACATATTAACAACGATAACGGTCACTTTAGCCCAGACCGGATCGGTCAGCCAAGGCAGTCCTTCCAAACCGAAGTACCTTAAATACTGGTTGATCGGGCCGAATTGCCCGTTAAACATATTACGCATGACAAGCAGCGAGATCAGCTGCGGGATCGCATATGGAATGATCAGGATGACGCGCCATACGCCTTTGAATCGAATTCCTTTTTGTTGAATAAGCAGTGCCACGAGCACGCCGCCGAAATACGTGGTAACCGTTGCGAGCACCGCCCAGATGATCGTCCAGGTCAGAACCCCGAAAAAGGTGTGGCTCCACGATTTTAGTGCAACGAGATTGGTAAAGGTTTTGAAGCCAACCCAATCCACCAGGCTAGCAGGCGGCAGATTGTTTGGAGCGGAATAGTTCGTAAACGCCAGCAGGACCATGAAGATGATCGGCATAACCGTGAAAAACAAAATACCGATTGCCGGCAGTGTCAGGAAAGATTGCGCAAATTTCCATTCGAAAATATAGTAAAGGGTCTGTCTGAAATTGTTGGGCGTTACACCCTTTTCCCTTAGTTTTCCAGCGTTATATGCGTTTTTGATATTGGCATAGTAGCCAATAAGAAAGAGCGCAAACATAATTAAGGTGATAAGTCCTTCAATCAGGAGATTGATGGAATGGTCACCCGCTACCATTTGGGTCAAGCCGTTGACTTTTTCTAAATGGCTCCCCTGTTCTCCCAATGTTACCATTCCCCAGATGGCATCACCCAGGTTGTTAATGAAGTAATACAGACTGAATACGCCTACGATAAGTAAAATAACGCCTTTGATCCATTGCCGATTGTAAAGCTGACCCAGACCCATGCAGATGGCTGATAATACGGCCGCTGTGATACGATGTTGACGCATGCTCCCTCCATTCTCCTCTCCGTATAATCGAGGAATCACCCGCCGGTTGTTCGGCGGGTGAACTTCTTCATCTGTCTCGTATTATATAAGAACGCTATTACTCGCCAGCTCCACCACTGTTGAGGTCTTTCACTTGAGTTACAGCTTTATCCAGCGTTTCTTTCACGTCTTTGTTGTTGTCCCAGATCTCAGCCAGCGCAGCGCCTACTGGAGACCATACGTTAGCCATTTCCGGTACGGACGGCATCGGCTGGGAAGATTTGAACTGCTCCGTGAATGCCGATACATACTCGTCGTTCTTGATTTGATCGTCTTCTTGAGCTTCGTTGTTGGTCGGAACCGAACCAACCAATGCGCTCAATTGCAATTGTGCTTCTTTGGACGTTGCGAAGTCTGCGAACAGACGAGCTGCTTGCGGATACTTCGTGAACGAGCTTACGTACCAAGCTTTGATACCGGAGAACGATACTGCAGGCTGACCGCCGATCGTCGGGATTGGAGCAACGCCGAGCTTGTCGCCAAGCGCTTCTTTGTATCCGCCAAGCTCCCATGGTCCGTTAATGTCCATCGCCAGATCGCCGGCCGTGAACAAGCCACGCTTGATATCCGGCGTAATATCGCCGGATTTAACCGGAAGGATTTCCTTAAGGCTTGCATATACTTCCATGCTCTTCACTGCGCCTTCGTTGTTCAGGCCGATATCGTTGACGTCGGCACCGCCGTTACCGAAGATGTATCCGCCGTTGGAAGCAAGGAACGGATATGCGAAGTACAGGTTGCCTGTTTCGAACATGAATCCATACTTGTTCTTGGATTTGTCGGTGAAGGTTTTGCTGAATTCGATAACCTCTTCCATCGTTGTCGGAACTTCTTTAACCAAGTCCTTGTTGTAGTACATCAGGTAAGTTTCCGCAGCGCGAGGGTATCCGTACAGAACGCCGTCATAGCTTACGCCTTGGATGGCTGCTTCCGTGTTGTTGCTTTTCGTTTTTTCTTCATAAAAATCGTTTGGCAGAACCAGGTTTGTCGCTACGGCTTTGCCCAGGTTATCGTGAGGGAACAGTACGACGTCGGCTGCCAAGCCGGATGGTCCGTCTTGCGCAAGCTTGGTTACTTGATCAGTTGGGGACAATTCTTCAATGGTCACTTCAACGCCGTATTTCTCGGTAAATTCTTTGGCGACCGCATCGGTGTAAGCTCTTTCGTCCCGGCTTTCCCATACGACCAATTTCGCGCCTTCTTCTGGCTTAAGTTCCTGTGTCTCTGTATTTTCGGCCGGCGTTTCCTGTGCTGGCGGAGTCTCAGCAGGTGCCTCCGTAGCTGGTGCGGCCGTATTTCCTCCGCACGCTGTAATGGAGAACGCCAACGTGAAGGTTGCAGCTAGCGTAAGTAACTTCTTCATCTTCATTCCATGATTACCCCTCTCAATAAATGATCAGAAAATGTTGGAAATCTGCGCAAACGATTTCAGAAAATTTTCAGCGTCTCTTTTTCTATGTAGCATCTGGCGAGATACTCAGGAAAAATCCCGTTGAGAAAGCGCTTCATTCACTGAAAACATCATACAACATTTAATATCGAATGTAAAAACGTTTGCACAGATCATTTTTCCCCGTTTTAGGCATATAATCTTCTATTACCTTCGATATTCACTGTATTTCGTAAGTTATCATAAAAATAGTTGTGCAGATCCTGTGCAATCCTGTCATTTTGCACGTTATTTGAGACAAGAAGCCATCATAAATGCCTGCTCGTTGAACAAACGTTTGCACAGTAGTGGGAAATAGAAACAGATGTACCCGGGTCTGCCATGAGCGGATCTTGCATCTAAGCTTGGCTTCCCCATGTATTTCCGATAACAGCAAGAAAGGACTACCGCTTGTGATCTTTGAATAACCGATCTGCGGCAGTCCTCCTATTTTTACGAATCGTTGTTAGTGAATGAGCTTGCTTATTGCAGTGCTTTCAGCGCAATGTCCGTCCGGTTAAACTTGCCTTCAAACGCAATCGCTTCTGCCCGTTCATAGGCTTTCGCGCGTGCCGCAGCGATATCCGTGCCTAAACCGACAACGCCCAGGACACGTCCCCCGTTCGTTCTCCAGGTGCCATCGGCATCGCGAGAAGTGCCCGCATGAAATACGATCGTCCCGTCCTGCTCGTTGTCCAGGCCAGTAATCGCAATTCCTTTTGGATACGATGCAGGATAACCGCCGGAAGCCAGGATGACGCATACGGCTGCCTCGTCACTCCACTCCAGCTCAAGATCGGCCAGGGTCCCGTTCACGGCAGCAAGGAAAACGTCAAGCAGATCGGTCTTCAGGCGCGGCAATACGACCTGCGCTTCCGGATCGCCGAATCTGGCATTGAATTCAATGGTCTTCGGTCTGCCGTCTGGCGTGATCATCAATCCGGCAAACAGAACGCCACGGAACGGACGTCCTTCGTCAACCATCGCTTTTGCCGTAGGCTTGATGATCGTCTCAATGGCCTCTTCGATGATGGACGGCTGAATATGAGGCAATGGCGAATACGTTCCCATTCCTCCGGTATTCGGCCCCTGGTCCCCGTCATACGCCGGCTTGTGATCCTGCGCGGCTGACATCGGCTTCACGGTTTCTCCGTCCACAAAGGCGAGGATCGACATTTCCTGGCCTTCCAGGAACTCCTCGATAACTACGCGGCTTCCGGCATCGCCAAACACCTTCGATTGCATGATGTCGCTGAGTGCCTGCTCGGCCTCCTCGATGGTCCGCGCAACGGTAACGCCCTTGCCTGCTGCGAGCCCGTCCGCTTTCACGACGATCGGCGCGCCTTGCTGGCGCAAGTAAGCAAGCGCCTCCTCGTAATTGTCGAACTTCGCGTAAGCCGCTGTCGGTATGCTGTATTTATGAAGCAGATCCTTCATGAAGGTTTTGCTGCCCTCGATTTCGGCCGCGTTTTTGCGCGGACCGAATACCGGGATGCCCGTAGCGTCAAACGCATCCACGATGCCTTCCGCCAGCGGATCATCCGGACCGACAACTATGAGTCCCACCTGCTTCTCTACGGCGAAAGCCGCCAGCTTATCAAATTCCGATACCGCAATCGGCACGCATTTTGCCAGCTGCCCGATTCCGGCATTGCCCGGCGCACAGTAAATGGTGCCTGCTTTCGGGCTCTTTGCCAGTGCCCATACGATGGCATGCTCTCTTCCGCCGCCTCCGATAACCAAAATATCCATGGTTTATCCCTCCCGAATCATTTCATATTGCCCGCGATATCGTTTCACCGCATGAATCATTTACGGGGCAAAGCGATAAGTCGGCCTTTCGCCCCTTAAACGTAAAGGCGGCGCGCGCTAAGCGCGGCGTCGCCTCTGCCAATGTTGATTGAAAGGGGTGTACTTCGAATGCAGTCTGATGTCTGCAACCAAGCCCCCGTCATTTTTTAGCGAATGAATTAGTGCTTGAAATGTCTCACGCCTGTAAAGACCATGGCGATCCCGTATTCATTGGCAGCCTTGATCGATTCCTCATCCTTGATGGAGCCGCCCGGCTGAATGATGGCGGTAATGCCGGCTTTCGCCGCAAGCTCCACGGTATCGCCCATCGGGAAGAACGCATCGGAAGCGAGAACCGCGCCTTTGGCTTTCTCTCCCGCCTGCTCCACCGCAATGCGCGCGGAACCGACACGGTTCATTTGGCCTGCGCCTACGCCGACGGTCATGTCGTCTGCCGCCAATACGATTGCGTTCGACTTGACGTGCTTGACCACCTTCCAGCCGAAGAGCAGCTGCTTCAGCTCGGCTTCGGTAGGCTCACGGTCCGTCACGACCTTCAGGTCAGCCGCATCGAGGGAATGCATATCGCTTTCCTGCACGATCATGCCGCCTTCGATGGTTGTTACGGCAAGCGTGCTTTGGCGCTCCTTGGCCGAGCCGAACTCGCCCATCTTCAGCAGACGGATGTTTTTCTTTTTCGTCAGAATCTCCAGCGCCTCCGGCGTGAAGTCCGGTGCCAGGATAATTTCAAGGAAAATATCCTTCAGCAGATCGGCCGTCGGAGCGTCAATCGTCCGGTTTGCGGCCACGATGCCGCCGAAGATGGACGTCGGATCCGCATTGTAAGCTTTTTGATAAGCTTCCAATACATTCGTCCCGATACCGACGCCGCAAGGATTCATATGCTTCACGGCCACCACGGTCGGCTCGTCGAATTCCTTCACGATCTGCAGGGCCGCGTTTGCGTCATTGATATTGTTGTAGGAGAGCTCTTTGCCGTGCAGCTGCTCGGCGGTCGTCATCGTTCCCGCGGGAGCCAGCGGCTTCCGGTAAAATGCCGCCTTTTGATGTGGATTTTCGCCGTAGCGAAGGTCCTGGATCTTCTCGTAGGTGACGCTGAAGCGCTCAGGAAGCGGATCCCCTGTCACATTCGACAAATAGTCGGAAATGAGCGTATCGTAGGCAGCCGTATGACGGAATACTTTGGCTGCAAGGCGTTTACGGGTTTCCAGCGTCGTATCGCCGCCGCCTCGGATTTCCTCGATCACGTTGCCGTAATCCGCCGCATCGACAACCACGCTCACAAAAGCATGGTTTTTCGCAGCCGAACGCAGCATCGTCGGACCGCCGATGTCGATATTTTCGATCGCATCTTCATACTCGACATCCGGTTTCGCGATCGTTTCCTGGAACGGGTACAGGTTCACCACGACCAGATCGATGTAATCGAGGCCCAGCTCCTGCATTTGACGCTGATGCTCCTCGCTGTCGCGAATGGCAAGCAAGCCGCTGTGCACCGCTGGATGAAGGGTTTTGACGCGTCCGTCCAGAATTTCCGGGAATCCGGTCACATCGGAAATGCCGATGACAGGAACGCCTTCTTTTGCTAGGAGGTTCTTCGTCCCTCCTGTCGAAATGATCTCTACACCCAATGAAGACAACTCGCGGCAAAATTCCACGACGCCGGTTTTGTCCGACACGCTGACCAAAGCTCTTTTGATACCCACGTTCATACCCCCTATTTTGAATGAAAATCTACTAAGTTAGGCCTGTCTTGATACCGTAGATGCTGTCGAAGATCCATAATTGCAAATTATTTCCCGAGAAATATCGAACATGTCGATTAACTGTAAGACCTTGTCCGCTTTTATTACAAAAGCCTATTAGGCAATCGTCACATTCCGCCCGTTCAGCGAAATCCGCCCCTCGGCAAACCAGGAAACGACTTCAGAGTATAACTTCTGCTCCACGGCGTGAATGCGTTCTGCCAGCGTTTCCGCCGTATCGCCGTCCTTGATTTCAACGGCCTTCTGAGCGATAACCGGCCCGGTATCCATGCCGCCATCCACGAAATGCACCGTGACGCCGGTCATCTTGACGCCATACGCAAGCGCTTGGCCGATCGCGTCTTTGCCTGGAAAAGCAGGCAGGAGTGAAGGATGAATATTGATAATCCGCCCGTTATAAAACTCGACAAAGGAAGGGCTCAATAGCCGCATATATCCTGCAAGGACAATTAATTCGACACCGCGCTGCTGAAGCTCTGCCGCAATTTCCCGTTCGTAATCTTCCTTAGAGGCATATTCCTTCGGCTGAAAGGCGAATACATCCACATTCGCCGCTTTAGCCAGCTCCACGACGGGAGCCTGAGGCTTGTCGCATACCAGAATGCTGATCTCGCCGCCCAGGGCTCCGCTTTGCTGCGCATCGACCAAAGCCTGAAAGTTGCTGCCTCTTCCGGAAGCGAACACCGCCATCCGAAACGCTCTCATTACACCTCAGCTCCCGTGAAGGTTACGATGCGCTCGCCTTCGGTCACGCGGCCGATCACATAAGCCTCTTCGCCTGCGGAGCGGAGATATTGAAGTGCCCCGTCAGCATCCTGCTCCTTGACGACAAGCACCATGCCGATTCCCATATTGAATGTCGTAAACATGTCCTTGTTCGAAATGCTGCCTTTATCCTGCATCAGCTTAAAAATCGGCAGAATCGGCCAAGCGCCGTATTCGATGTCGACGTTGACGCCCTCCGGCAGCATGCGCGGAATATTTTCGATGAATCCGCCGCCCGTGATATGCGCCATGCCCTTCACTTCGATCTCTTTCAGCAGCCCGAGCAGAGGCTTCACATAAATCTTGGTTGGTGCCAGCAGTACGTCGCCAAGACGTCCTCCCAGTTCCGGGAGCTCCTGCTGCAGCGAGTAGCCGGCATCCTCCAGAAGCAGCTTGCGGACGAGCGAGAAACCGTTGCTGTGCACGCCGCTGGAGGCCAGTCCGATCACCGTGTCGCCTGCCGCGATATTCGACCCGTTGATCATTTTGCTTTTGTCGACAATCCCCACGGTAAAGCCCGCGATGTCATACTCGCCTTCGCTGTACATGCCCGGCATCTCCGCCGTTTCCCCGCCGATCAGGGAACAGCCCGCCTGATTGCATCCGTCGGCGATCCCTTTGACGATGGACTCGATTTTGGACGGAATGACCTTGTCGCAAGCTAAATAGTCGAGAAAAAAGAGCGGTTCTGCGCCCTGCACCACGATATCGTTCACGCACATCGCTACCGCATCGATGCCGATGGTATCATGTTGGTCCATCGCGAATGCAAGCTTCAGCTTTGTGCCGACGCCATCCGTGCCTGAGACGAGTACCGGCTCTTCATATTGGTCTTTATTCAGCTTGAACAGTGCGCCAAAACCACCGAGGTCTGTCATGACTTCCGGCCTGAAAGTCGTTTTGACATGCTTTTTCATCCGCTCTACCGCTTCGTTGCCTGCAGCGATATCCACGCCTGCTTGTTTGTAAGTATCAGACACGCGCTCAACACTCCTTTTTCGTTATGACGAAAGTATCAGTTCAGTTCACACATCATTTATGGGCTTAATCAATAATCAGCTTAAAGAGGTTGTTCAAACCAACCCTCTCGGTGCTGAAAACCGACCTTTTTGAACACGCACTTAATGGGTGTATCCGAGAAAAAATGGTTGTCTGCTGCAGAATCAGCAGCTGCAGCCCATCTTCTCTTCCCCGTTGAAATCAATCTGCGTCGGGTACTCATTATCAAAGCATGCCATGCACAAGCCGCCTTTAGGGCTGTGCTCATCATAACCGCCAATGGCGGATATCAGTCCCTCCGGACTCAGGAACGACAGGGAATCCGCATTGATCTCCCGGCAGATTTCCTCGACGCTTTTCTCGGAGGCGATTAATTCCCTGCGATCCGGCGTGTCGATGCCGTAGAAGCATGGATTCTTGAACGGCGGCGACGTAATCCGCACATGCACTTCGGTCGCGCCCGCTTCGCGAAGCAGGTTGACGATCCGGCGGGAGGTGGTTCCCCGTACGATGGAATCATCGATCATGACCACCCGTTTGCCTTCGACCACGCGCCGTACCGCGCTCAGCTTCATCTTCACGCCCTGCTCGCGCAGCTCCTGGCTCGGCTGAATGAACGTCCGGCCCGTGTATTTATTCTTGATCAATCCCAGCTCGTAAGGAATGCCCGTCTGTTCGGCATAACCGATGGCGGCCGAGATGCTGGAATCCGGGACGCCCGTAACCACATCCGCATCCACGAACGATTCCAGGGCCATTTTGCTGCCCATCCGTTTGCGGGCCGAATGCAGGTTGGAGCCGTTCAGATCGCTGTCCGGACGGGAAAAATAAATATATTCCATCGCGCACAACGCTTTGCGTCCCGCTTCCGTGTAACGCTCTTCCCGAAGTCCGTTCCGATCGAGGATCAGCAGCTCCCCGGGAGCGACGTCGCGAATCGCCTCAGCTCCGATAACTTCAAGCGCACAGGTCTCCGAGGTGAAGATGTATGCATCGCCCAGACGACCCATCGTGAGCGGACGGAGTCCGTTCGGGTCCGAGGCGACGAGCAGCTTGTCATTGGTCATGAGCAGAAACGCAAAACCACCCACCAGGCGCTGCAAGGCATCCTTGGCAGCCTCGACAAAATCCTTCGGCGAACGCGCGATCAGATGCGCAATGACCTCCGTATCGCTTGTCGTCTGGAAAATGGAGCCTTCCATCTCCAGCTCGCGCCGAAGCTTCGGCTCGTTCACGATGTTGCCGTTCGTAGCAATCGCCAGATTGCCCTCACGATATTTAAAGACGAGCGGCTGCGCATTCGTCAGCCTGCTGTCCCCGCTGGTCGAATACCGGACATGCCCGATCGACATGCTGCCCTGCAGCGATTCCAGCTTGTCTTTATCGAACACTTCTTTGACCAGCCCCATACCGCGGTGATAATTGAAATTCTCGCCGTCGGCCACGCAAATTCCCGCGCTCTCCTCGCCGCGGTGCTGGAGGGCGTGAAGCCCGTAATAGGAAAGGGAGGCGGCATCGGGATGCCCAAACACCCCGAATACGCCGCACTCTTCTTTTAAGGTATCGAAAATATCGCTCTGACCTGTTCCCTCATTGTAGTAATCCCCTGTCCACAGTCCTTCGGGTATCAGTTCATGAGACATGGAATGGCATCCTCCCAGACGGATTTCAAAGCCTCCACGGATTCTTCCAGCGCAGAAGCACCGTTAATGTTAATGCTAAGCTTGTTTCCGCCGACTACGCCAAGCGCGGTAAATGGAACGCCCGCTTCTTGCAGGAGCTTCTCCAGCGCATTCTTGTGATCAGGAGACGCGGACAGCACGATCCGGGATTGGCTCTCGCTGAACAGCGCCACGTCGTTGCGCAGTTCGGTTGCCCATTTCACGCTCGCGCCGATGCCGCCGCTGATGCAGCTTTCCGCAAGCGCTGCTGCAAGTCCGCCCTCCGACACGTCATGCGCCGATTGGACCAGACCCGATTGGATGGCCTTCAGTACGCCGCCGAGCAATTTCTTCTCGGTATCCAGGTTCAGCTCCGGCGGTCTGCCTTCCGACACCCCGTGCAGGATCGCTTGGAACTCGCTGCCTCCCAGTTCGGCACGGGTATCGCCCAGAACGTAGATGGCATCGCCCTCCGCCTTGAAGGCTTGCGTCGTAATATGATCCGTATCATGGATCAGGCCGACCATGCCGACAACCGGCGTCGGATAAATCGCGCCTTTGGCATTCTCGTTGTAGAGGCTGACGTTCCCGCCGATGACCGGCGTTTCAAGCTCGCGGCAAGCTTCCGCCATGCCGTCCACGGCTTTTTCCATCTGCCAGAAAATTTCCGGCTTCTCCGGGCTTCCGAAGTTCAGGTTATCCGTAATCGCCAGCGGTTCGGCACCGGAGCACACGATGTTGCGCGCCGCTTCGCTGACCGCGATTCTGCCGCCGAGCTCAGGGTCGAGGTAGACGTAACGTCCGTTGCAGTCCGTTGTCATCGCCAGGGCTTTGCGCGTTCCGTGCACCGTTACGACGGCTGCATCCGAGCCCGGACGAACGGCCGTGCTGGTGCGAACCATATAATCATATTGGTTGTATACCCATGCTTTGCTTGCAAGGCTTGGCGAACCGAGCACCTTCTTGAGGGCGCCGCCCAAGTCCTTCACTTCTTCATAACGGAGCGTATCCACCGCAGCCTGCTCTTGATAATAAGCCGGTTCTTGGGATGGTTTGTTATAAATCGGGCACTCGTCGACGAGTGCTTTTACCGGCATGTCGCCAACCACCTCGCCGTGGTGGATCAGCTTCAGGCGGCCATCGTCCGTTACCTTGCCGACTTTGGCGCAGATAACGCCCCAACGCTCGAAGATTTCGCGCGCTTGTGCTTCATGCTTCGGCTCAACGACGAACAGCATGCGCTCCTGGGATTCCGACAGCATCATTTCATAAGGCGTCATGCCCTCTTCGCGCTGAGGCACCTGATCCAGGTACAGTTCCAGGCCATTGCCTGCTTTACTTGCCATTTCTGCACTGGAGCAAGTCAATCCAGCCGCGCCCATATCCTGAATGCCCAGCACGATGCCGGAATCGATCAGCTCAAGGCAAGATTCCATCACGAGTTTCTCCATGAACGGATCGCCGACCTGAACGGCCGTACGGTTCGCTTCGGATTCCTCCGTCAGTTCTACGGAAGCGAAGGTCGCGCCATGGATGCCGTCGCGGCCAGTTGGTGGCCCGACATAGAAGACCGGATTGCCTACCCCTTTTGCAACGCCGCGCTGAATCTTGTCATGGTCGATAACGCCTACGCACATCGCATTGACCAGCGGATTGCCTTCGTAGCTCTCGTCGAATACCACCTCGCCGCCTACCGTCGGGATTCCGATGCAGTTTCCGTAGCCGGCTATGCCGGATACCACGTGTTCGAACAAATATTTAACGCGATCGCTCTCCAGCTTGCCGAAACGAAGCGAGTTCAGAATCGCTACCGGTCTAGCCCCCATGGAGAAAATATCGCGGATTATGCCGCCTACGCCCGTAGCTGCGCCTTGGTAAGGCTCTACAGCGGAAGGGTGGTTATGGCTTTCGATTTTGAATACGACCGCTTGGTTGTCGCCGATATCGACGATCCCTGCGCCTTCGCCCGGTCCCATCAGGACGCGCGGGCCGCTTGTCGGGAAGCGGCGAAGCAGCGGCTTGGAGTTTTTGTAGGCGCAGTGCTCGGACCACATGACGCTGAATACGCCGATTTCCGTGTAATTCGGCTTGCGTCCCATGAAGGAACAGATCAGCTCATACTCGCTGTCCGAAACTCCCATCTGCTTGTAAATCTGATGCTCTGCGATCTGTTCTGCCGTCGGTTCCTTAACGGACGTTTGCTGCGCCATGAGTATCCCTCCATGCCTGTAATATGGATGTAAACATTGCTTTACCGTCATCCGAGCCGAGCAGGCTGCTGACCGCGCGCTCCGGATGCGGCATCATGCCGATTACGTTGCCGCGCTCGTTGCAGATGCCCGCGATATCCTCGATCGAGCCGTTCGGATTGTCTTGATACGTAAATACGATTTGCCGGTTGTCCCGGAGCTTTTGAAGCGTTTCTTCATCACAGTAATAGTTGCCTTCGCCATGCGCGATCGGAATGACAATCTCTTGTCCCTCCGCGTAATCGCGGGTAAACGGCGTTGTATTATTGTTCACTTTAAGCACCGTGTCATGGCAGCGGAATTTCATCGAATCGTTGCGCCGCAGGGCTCCCGGAAGGAGTCCGGCCTCCGTCAAAATCTGAAATCCGTTACAGATGCCCAGAATATACTTGCCCTCTTCCGCCGCTTTCGCCACTTCGTTCATGACCGGGGCGAACCGGGAAATCGCACCACACCGCAGATAATCTCCATAGGAGAATCCGCCCGGCACCAAAATACAATCGTATGGGGAAAGGTCCGTTGCCGTATGCCAAACATAATCCACCGGCTGCGAGGTCGTCTCTTCTACCGCCTTATAGCAGTCAATGTCACAGTTGGAGCCAGGAAAGACCAGCACTGCAAATCTCATTGGTTTAGCCCTCCAATTCATAACGGTAGTTCTCTACCACCGTATTGGCCAGAAGCTTCTCGCACATTTCTTTCACTCGTTGCTCGGCTTCCTCACGGTTGTCCGTGCCCAGCTCAAGCTCCATATATTTACCGATCCGCAGGCTTTCCACTTCCTTGTACCCTATCGAATGAAGCGCACCTTGCACCGCTACCCCTTGAGGGTCCAATACGCTCTGCTTAATCGTGACGTAGACCTTTGCTTTCAACATTGTATCCTGTTCCTCCTCGGTATATATGAATGAAATGGTTTATCAAAGCTTACAGGCTAACACCCGTGATTCGGCTGTAAATATCGCTGTAGCGGCGCGTTGTCTCCTCTACCACGGCTTTCGGCAGCGGATCCGGCTCACTGTTCTTATCCCAATCGGACGAAGCAAGATACGTGCGTACCGGCTCCTTATCCATACTGTCGATCTCAATGTCGAGCGCATAATTGTTCTCATCCCAGAAACGGGAGGAATCCGGCGTGAAGATCTCGTCGATCAGGACGATCTCTCCGTCGATCAATCCAAACTCAAACTTGCAATCGGCCAAAATAATGCCGTGCTTGCGGCAGTAATCGCGTGCAAACTTGTACAGCATCAGGCTTTTCTCCTGCAGCTGCAATGCCAGCTCTTCGCCGACAAGCTCCTTCATGCGGGAAAGCGAAATGTCCTCGTCATGGCCGACATCGTTCTTGGCCGCCGGCGTGAAGATCGGCTCCGGAAAAGCCTCATTCTTGCGCAAGCCCTCCGGCAGTTTAATGCCGTTGACCTCGCCCGAGGACTGATACTGCCTCCAGCCTCCGCCGGTGATGTACCCGCGCACGACGCATTCGATATCGATGCGCTCGGCCCTCCGGCACACCATGATGCGTCCGTCCAGCAGGTCCTTGTCCTTGACGGCATCGCCCAGCAGGTTCACGTCGGTATGCACGACATGGTTGCGGATAAGCTGCTCCGTTTGTTCGAACCAGAAGGCGCTCAGCTTGTTCAGCACGGTTCCTTTAGCCGGCACGGGCGGCTCCAGCACATAGTCAAAAGCGGAAATGCGGTCGGTTACTACAATGAGTACGTGCTCGCCCAGGTCGTACAGTTCACGAACCTTGCCCTTGTACAGCAGCGGTACGTTGACCAGATGAGTGGCGGTCGATAATGCCGGTAATGTCATGTGTTCCTCCCCTTAGACTAGAGATTGTCTGCCTGTCATCAATACGAATGCGGATTATTTTTCCGATCTCTGTTGCCCCCAGATTTCTATTACATAAGATTTAATGGTTGAAATCCGGGGGCAGCATATGCTTTCGATGCTAGCTTTCCGATGGAAAGCTTTCAGGAGACCGCTATCGCTTCTCCAAAACAATTCCGCCTTCTCCGTTGTAGAAATTGAACTTCTCTAGATCTTTTATGAATGCGGATTAATTTGGTTTCTTAACTACTCCAGCCCCAGCTTGGCAAAAATCGTATCCACATGCTTCAGGTGCCAGCTTGGATTGAAGGCATCTTCGATCTCCTCGGCGCTCAGCACCTCGGTGATCTCAGGCGTGGATTCCACGATCTCGCGGAATTGACGCTGCTCTTCCCATGCCTGCATGGCGCGTGGCTGAACGGTGTCGTACGCTTGCTCGCGGCTGAAGCCCTTGTCGATCAGCTTCGTCAGGATCCGGCCGGAGAAAGGAACGCCATATGTGCGGGCCATGTTGCGCTTCATGTTCTCTGGGAAGACCGTCAGGTTCTTCACGATGTTGCCGAAGCGGTTCAGCATGTAGTTCAGCAGCATCGTTGCGTCCGGCAGGATGATACGTTCTACCGAGGAGTGGGAAATGTCCCGCTCATGCCAGAGCGACACGTTCTCGTAAGCGGAAACCATGTGGCCGCGAATGACGCGGGCAAGGCCCGAGATGTTCTCCGAACCGATCGGATTCCGTTTATGCGGCATCGCGGAGGAACCCTTTTGTCCTTTGGCGAATGCCTCTTCCACTTCGCGAACCTCACTCTTCTGGAGCGCGCGTACTTCGGTAGCGAATTTCTCGAGCGAAGTCGCGATAAGGGCAAGCGTCGCCATGTATTCCGCGTGACGGTCACGCTGCAGCGTCTGGGTCGAGATCGGCGCCGCTTTCGTGCCGAGCTTGCGGCAAACGAATTCTTCGACCGAAGGATCGATATTGGCATACGTGCCGACGGCACCCGAAATTTTGCCGTACTGCACGCCGTCAGCCGCATGGCGGAAACGCTCCAGGTTGCGGATCATTTCTTCATGCCACAGCGCCATTTTCAAGCCGAAGGTCGTCGGCTCTGCATGCACGCCATGCGTTCTGCCCATCATCGGGGTATGCTTGTAGGCCAGTGCCTTCTCTTTCAAAATACCGATAAAGCGCAGGATGTCCTGCTCCAGAATATCGTTGGCTTGCTTGAGCAGATATCCCATCGCGGTATCCACCACATCCGTCGAAGTCAAGCCGTAGTGGACCCATTTGCGCTCCTCGCCAAGGCTTTCCGACACCGCACGGGTAAAAGCGATGACATCATGGCGGGTTTCCTGCTCGATTTCATAAATCCGATCTATATTGAAGGTCGCATTCTGGCGAAGCTTAACGGTGTCCTCCTTCGGAATGACGCCAAGGTCGGCCCATGCCTCGCATGCGCACAATTCAACTTCCAGCCATGCTCTGAACTTGTTCTCCTCGGTCCAAATCGCCCGCATTTCCGGTCTGCTATAACGTTCAATCATCGTTTAATCCTGCCTCCAAATATTAGTTTTCTCTACCCATTCGAGCGCGTCATCGACGTCCCCGCACAAGAGGTTGATATGTCCCATTTTGCGGTTAGCCTTCGCCTCGCTCTTGCCGTAAAGATGAAGCTTAGGCACAACGCCGAGAGACTCTGCAAGCGCGTCGTGCTCTCCAAAACGCCGTACCGCTTCCTCCAGATGCTGCCCCAGGAGGTTCACCATGACGACCGGGCTCAGCAGCGTCGTGTCCCCGAGCGGCAGATCGCAAATCGCTCTCACATGCTGCTCGAATTGAGAGGTGGAGCATGCCTCCATCGTGTAGTGCCCCGAGTTATGCGGACGAGGCGCAAGCTCATTCACGAACAGCTCCCCCTCCTCGGTCACAAACATCTCGACGGCCAGCAGGCCAACAGCTCCCAAGCCTTCTGCCACGCGTTCCGCGAGTTGGCATGCTTTGCGCTTGACTTCGCTCGGCACGCGCGCGGGCACAATCGACAAATGCAAAATATTGTTGACGTGCACGTTCTCCGCCGGCGGGAAGCTCTTCACGATGCCGCTGGGCGTACGCGCCGCAATGACGGAGATCTCGCATGCGAACTTGACGAACTTCTCCAATACCAGCTCAGTCCCGCTGGCAGCCAGCTCCTTGTAAGCCGATTCGAGTTCATCTTCGCTGCGGAGAACCGCTTGCCCTTTACCATCATAACCTCCCGTGGCGGTCTTTAGCACGCACGGAAGTCCAAGTTCGGAGGCGGCGGACAACAAATCTTCCAAGCTTGTTATTTCACGATACGGTGCAACCGGCACACCGGCCGCTTCGATCGCGGCCTTCTCGCGCAAGCGGTGCTGCGTAGTGTACAGCAGCTTGCTTCCCTGAGGAACATAAGACTGCTCCTCCAGAAGCCGGGCCACGCCCGCATCGACATTTTCGAATTCGTAGGTAATGACATCGGCTTTCGCCGCGAGCTGCCGGGCAGCCTCGACGTCGTCGTAACGGGCCGTAACCTGCTCGGCCATCTGGCCGAGCGGAGAGTTCGGCGTCGGATCAAGGGTGACGAACGAATATCCCATCCGGATTCCGTCCAGCGCGATCATTCGTCCGAGCTGCCCGCCGCCGAGTACGCCAATGACCGAACCCGGCAAAAGCTTTCTGCCGGATGCTCGCATCTGCTGTGCTCCGTTCTCCATCATAGGTTATCGCTGCTTTCCAGCACTTCGTCCCGGATCCGGTCACGGCGCGCCTGCACTCTTTCGCGAATTCCTGCATCCGAGGTGCCGAGAATTTGCGCTGCGAGCAACCCCGCGTTCGTGGCTCCCGCTTTGCCGATCGCTACGGTTGCTACCGGAATGCCGCCTGGCATCTGCACGATCGACAACAATGAATCCAGACCCTTCAGCGCTTTGGATTTAACCGGAACGCCGATGACCGGCAGTACCGTCTTCGAAGCGACCATCCCGGGTAGGTGAGCGGCTCCGCCGGCTCCGGCGATGATGACGCGAAGCCCCCGGCCCTCCGCCTCCTCGGCATAACGGAACATCAGGTCCGGCGTCCGGTGAGCGGATACGACTTTTTTCTCATAAGGAATTTCAAGCTCGTCTAGCACCTGGCATGCATGGGACATCGTATCCCAATCTGATTGGCTTCCCATAATGACTCCTACTTGTGCTGTCATGAGTTACCCCCGCTTTCTGCGAAATTCGACATTCATATGACTGCTGAAAAAAAAGTCCGATCCCGTAAACACAAAGTTCTGTGCAGGTCTCGGACATACAAGGATTACGAACGCTGCCGCCTGCGTCAAGCAGAAGAGCCTTGCGCATCCGCCGCCTAAGAAGCAAACATGAAGCCAAGCCCCGTCGTTGCCGCACCGTTTGTATTCCCTCGTAGTCCGAAAATTTACGGTTTTCGGGTAGAGACTTCCGGGCCATATCCCCGGCTTTATACGAGACATATTAAATTTCATCAATCATGCTTCATAAGTTATTTTGAACCTCAACATCCTCAGTTTATCAATTTCTGACACCTAATGTCAACCTAAACACGAACAATCGGATTTATAGAAAAAATAATGTTCGTATCTGGCAAGTGAGCAATGCTGCAGCAAAAACTTCCAGGAGACTGCGGCATTAAAAAACGTAGACAACTACTGAACATTAAAGGGCATGAGCTGTTCATGTGGAGCATAGTCGGCGCTGCGCTGACGCATCGTGATTCCGATCGCTGTTAAACACGGGAAACTGGATAGGACTATAATGGATGTTTCCCGTGTTTAAAGGCGAACGCTAGCGCTTCTCCATCCACGATTCGTCTGCTCCGCTGGAGCGAGAACCTTTTTTGCTGCTGCATAGAGGGTAATGGAAAAGTATTATCGCAGAATAAAATAAGACCGTGTTCTGACTCTTTAATTGTAGCTACTTGCACAAGGAAGATGGGGGCGAGTGTCGAAATCTTATCATCCGACGTGAATATGAAATACGACAAAATATCTAATCGGAAATTTATATTTGAATCTCGCAAAAGCGGAATCTATTTCTAAGGAGGAACCCATGGCTATCTATTTTGTAAGGCACGGTCAGGACGAAGAAGGGTATCGCGGAGGATGGAGCCAGCGCGGGCTCATCGATGAAGGGATCAGGCAAGCGGAGAAGCTGGGGCAGTACTTGGATGAACACAAGCATGATTTTAATATTCAGCGCATCATTTGCAGCGATCTGCAAAGGGCTTGTCAGACAGCCGCAATCATTGCTGATAAACTTAGCCTGCCCTTGAGCGGCTCCGAGGATTGGCGGGAGACCAATAACGGTCTGCTCGCCGGAATGCCCCACGCATTAGCGGAAGAGAAATTTCCCGGGCTCTATTTTTCCAGCTTACGGATGGACGAGAGATACCCTGGAGGTGAAAGCCCGCAGGAAAATTTCCAGCGGATCAAAGATACCTTCACCAAACTATGCCAGGATCAGGAATCGGCGGATCATCATGAGAACGTACTGGTTGTCACACACGGGGGAGTGATCAACATCATTTATCATCTAATCAAGGATATGGCATGGACCAATAAGAATCCGTTCTTCCCGGCGGCGAACACCGGGCTGCACAGGATCGATTTCCGGGGCGGGCGCTGGGAGCTTACCATGGAGAATGCAGCACCTCATTTGTAATCGAGCATCGGGCATTTTCCGTCATGCCTGTTTTACCGCTCCCCATGCTTGATGGCATCTACATATTGTTTGGCTTCAACCAAAGACAATCCCAATTCTTCTCTTACGGTTTTAATCGCTTTAATATCCTGCCCATCCTGCAGCAGCCGTTTGACTTCCGCAGGCACCGGCGGCTCGGGTATTCCTAAATGGCTTGCGATTTGGTTCAATGTGGCCTGCTGCCGTTTCATTCGCTTCTCTATGGCCGTCATTCGGCTGGAAGCCACAAGACCGACCAGAACGACCAAGATGATAAGAAGTATAATTTCCATAGGAGCCTCCTCTGACCAAATAATCACGAACGAAATGTTCCTATCAAAAAGGGACGCCTTCGCGTCCCTTCCACATTATTTTACGACAAGTACCGGAATCGTTGCATGCTGCACCACGTTATGGCTGACACTGCCCAGCACGAACTCGCGGATGCCGCCAAGGCCGCGGCTGCCGATGACAATCAGGTCACTGCCGTTCTGATCCGCATACTCCAGGATGACTTCGGCCGGAGGACCCTGGATCATCTCCACTTGACCGTTAACGCCCGAATTCTCGATCCGCTCGCGGATTTCCTCCGTCGTCTGGACAGCTAGATCGTAAACATCTTTATTGAGTGAAGCTGGAATCGGGGCAAGCCCTTCCCCAACGAAGAAACGAGGAAAATCGTAAGCATGAATGACATCCAGCGTTGCTCCCGGCGTTACCTTGGCAAGTTTCACCGCACGTCCGAGCGCTTTATTCGCTGCTTTGGAGCCGTCGTAAGCTAGAAGAATTTTAGTAAAAAGCATACAGGCCACCTCTTTCTGTTGTTAAAAGACCTACTACTTATTATTAAACAGCTTCATACCGGTATGAAACGAGCTTGCCGACTAACTGTCGGCGACATCCCTATGTAAATCATGGCAAACAAGCTAACCCCAGAAATACGTATACAATGCAACGTTTACGACTAGCAGCAGCGGTACTCCGGCTTTAAATGATAAATGCCTTGTCTTATGACGCTTGCGGTACATCGCGATCCATACGCCCAAAGCCCCGCCTATGGCGGCCAACAGAAAAAGCGTCCTCTCCGGAACGCGATCCCGTCCCAGCCGGGCACGCCGCTTATCCTCGGACATGACCAGATAGGCTACCGCATTGATAAAAATAAACCAAACGATCAGTGCAGGTCTCACGTTGGTTCACGCACCCCCATTTCAACTGATCGATCTTGCCAATCAGCCATTAGCTATAAGTTCTACCGCTATTATAAAACCGCAGGCTGATGAAGACAATGCCCGGCCATGCCCTAGGGGGCATGACGCCAAGCGCTGTCCTTGATGCCATTACGAGGACACCGGCCGGCGTCGTAAGATTCGACCGGCCCGTGCCCCGCATAATGACAACCCAAACATTTCTTAACCGCCACGAGCCATCAAGATTCGTTCTTGGGTATTTCGTTCAGGCTCGGAACATAGTCTGCAGCCTTTTTCGGCTTGAGGGTTTTGCTCTCCTCCAGAATGCTTGATTTGTTCTGCTGGTTTTCGGTCTTTCTCGCTTTATGGTTCGGCATGCAAATCACCCCCTGTCCGTAGAATGGGCCATTGCACCCGAGGTTATGCTCACAACGGCAAGAAAAACGCAATTCACCTTAGCCCTATGAGATTAACGCTCAAGAGACTATTCCTTCCCCTTCTGCTCGAGCGCTGCCTTCAACAGGTCGCCCAGGTTGGAACCGATCGACTCCTGCTTGCTGTACTGCTGCACGAGCTTCCGCTCCTCGCGTTTGTTCACGTGCTTGGCGTCCTTCTTCAGCGTTTCCGTAATGCCGCAGCCAAGGCACTGCACGAACAGCCCCGCCTTGCCTTCCTTCATCTCCATCTTCTTATGGCACTGCGGACAGCGGCGGTTGGACAGGCGTTTCTCGCCTGAGCGCTTATACCCGCAATCGTCACTCGGGCAGACAAGCAGCTTGCCGCGCTTGGTCTTCTTCTCGAGCAGCCTTGTGCCGCAATCCGGACAGTGGCTGTTAGAAACGTTATGAGGCTTGTATTCCGCTTCGCTTCCCTTCACGTCCGTGACCAGCTTCTTGGTCATATCCCGTATGCCAAGCAGGAACGGTTCCGGCTTGCCCTGCCCCTTCGCGATCCGCTCGAGCTCGGCTTCCCACCGCGCCGTAAGCTCCGGCGTCCGCAGCTCCGGAGCGACCAGCTCGATCAGCTGCTTGCCTTTGCCCGTCGGATGGAGGGTTTGCCCCTGCCGTTCGATCGTGTCGGAGCTGACCAGCTTCTCGATGATGTCGGCGCGGGTTGCCGGGGTTCCGAGGCCGTGCTTCTCCATCTGGGAGAGCAGCGCCGCCTCGTTATAACGCTTCGGCGGCTGAGTCCGTCCCGGCTTCAGCACGCAGCGGACCACCTTCACCGATTCTCCTTCTTTCAGCTCCGGCAGGAGCTTGCCCGAAGAAGATGGGCCCTGACCCTCGTCGCTCTCGTCATCCGTGTCATCCTCATAGTCGCCGCCGTACACCTCGCGCCATCCGCTTTCCTTGATCGTGGTCCCTTTCGCATAGAGCTGCTCGCCTTCAATCTGCACGGTTACCGCTACGTTATCGTAACGGGCAGGCGGATAGAATAAGCTGATGAACCGGCGCACGATGAGATCGTACAGCTTGCGTTCATCAACCGACAGCTGATTCAGCAGCACGGTCTGTTCGGTAGGAATGATGGCATGGTGATCCGTAACCTTGCTGTCGTCCACGACCCGTTTGCCTGGCGACAAATTTTTGCGCAGCAGCGGGCGCGCAATGGACGCATACGGTCCGATCGCAATGCTCGACAGCCTTTCCTTCAACGTCCCGACCATATCGGACGTCAGGTAACGGCTGTCCGTGCGCGGATAGGTGACCAGCTTATGCTGCTCATACAGGCGCTGCAGCACATTCGAGGTCTGCTTGGCCGAGAACCCGAATCGGCGGTTGGCATCCCGCTGCAGCTCGGTCAAATCGTATGCCAGCGGATGCGGTTCGGTTTTCTCGCTCTTTTTCACGCTCACGATTTTTCCGGTGCTGCCCTCCAGCTTCTGCTTCAGCTTGGCGGCCTTGTCCTTCTCGAATAAACGGCCGTCCCCGCCGGCCGGACGCCACGAAACCTCAAAGCTTCCGAGATCGGCCTGCAGCGTCTCGTATTCCTGAGAGCGGAAATTCACGATCTCCTTCTCGCGGTCCATGATCATCCCGAGCGTCGGCGTCTGGACCCGGCCTGCGGACAGCTGCGCATTGAATTTGGTCGTCAGCGCGCGCGTCACGTTCAGTCCAACCATCCAATCCGCTTCCGCCCGGCAGCGCGCAGACTCGTACAGCCGGTCGAACTGCTGCCCCGGCTTGAGGGAAGCGAAACCTTCCTTGATTGCCTTATCCGTCTGGGAAGAAATCCATAACCGTTTGAACGGCTTGTTCCACTTCGCCATTTTCAGGATCCAGCGCGCAAGCAGTTCCCCTTCGCGGGCGGCATCGGTGGCAATAATCATCTCGCCGACATCCGAACGCTTCATCAGATGCTGCACCGTCTTGAACTGGTGGCTTGTTTCCTTCAGCACCTTAAGCCTCGTGTTGTCCGGCAGGATCGGCAGATCCTCCAGCGCCCAGGTCTGGTACTTCTTATCATAGTCCTCGGGTTCGGCAAGACCCACCAAATGTCCAAGCGCCCAGGTCACAATATATTTCGGTCCTTCAAAATAATTCTTCTGTTTCTCGCGGCTGCCCATCACTCTCGCAATTTCCTTCGCAACGGACGGCTTCTCAGCCAATACTAATACTTTCATAGCCCTCCCCTTCCTCTGTTCCCCTATTATAACCTCCCAGCGATTGTTTCCACAAAAACGAATCAGATCATTTTCTTCGCCAGCCGGGTGAACGCATGATGGGCACATGCCGGACAGCCCTGCTTCTTCAAATCCTCGATCGTGGCAAAATCGCCCTGCACGCCCACCTGCAGCTCGCTCTGGCATTGGGTGCATCGGTAGGTTCGGACCGTCCGCCGAACCTCGCCTGTATAAAGCTCATCCTCAAAAGAGCCCTTCATCGGCGGCTCCGTATATTCCGTCGTTGTCAGCACGATCATTTGGCCGCTATTGCCGATCATCTGCGCTCCGATATATTGATTGAAATGAAGTTGCACCTGTCTGACCGACAACCCCATGCGGACGAATTCGCGCTGCATGGACCATGTGAAGTCGGGTGATTTATGTGCAAAGGAGAGAAAGATGGGGCAGCCCTTCTCGGGCTTCAGCGCGCTAAGGCCACGGGACAAGAACAAGGTCAAGCCTTGAAGCGTATACGGCGGATCCGTGAAAAAGCAATCGTATTGCCCTGTCCATTCCTGGGGCAGAGGGCGTCTGAGGTCGGCATGCCTGCATGTAACCGATACATCTTCCCTTGCAGCCATGTCACCGATAAACCGCAGGAAGCGTTCATCGATATCCATCACGGTAAGGCCCGCTCTCTGCTCCTTCACGTTCGGGAAGAGCCGTTTCAGCAGCAGGCCAAGCGAAATGCTCACGAGATCGTCGTCGCCCACGCACAGGATGTTTTTCCCGATCAGGCTGTGCTCCCTCAGGCACAGAATCGCCCTCCGGAGACTCGTCTCGACCGTGCATTGGGATTGGTCGATTTGGACATCGACCTGCGGGCGCTGGTCCAGAATCTCCGTGAGCCTCGCCAGCACATCGGAGAGCTCCGTCCGCCAATCGGCTTCGCCGGCCAGAAGCGTTTGATACAGATCGATATCGATGCCTCCGTATCCCAGCTTTTGTTCGACATAGAGCTTTCCGGCAGAGGTGCAGCGCACTCCCCGCTCTTGAACGAGCGCTCCGGCTTTGATGAGCTCCTTCTTGATCGCGGCAGCGACCGGAAGCGGCAGACAGGTATGACGTGCCAGCTCTTTGGTGGATATGCCCGGACGCATATAGCTTGCTGCCAGCAGCTGTTCGATCACCTGGGTACCTTCCTGAAGGGAAACCTTCTTTTTTACTTCTTCTATATAATGGATCATGTGAAATCACGCTCTCTTCCTGAGTATGGGTTGCATTTCCCCTGGAAAAGAACACACACGACCCCCTGCGTGCTGCTGAAAAACCGACATGAAAAAGGGACAGAAGTCCATGAACCATCGTCCACCTTCTGCCCCTTCAGCGGGAAGCCGTACCCAGGGTACGGCTATGTACAGTCATTATGATAATGGATGGCTGTTGTGTTCTTAACCAGGTGGACTCCAGTCTTCGCGCCATCGCGAATAAACCTCGCATAAGTAAGGTTTTTCGCAAAGCGCTTGCCAGAGTCCTATAAAATTTGGTTAGTTAAGAACACGCACCGACATCAAGACAACTCCCCTATTTCAATCGAAATCAAACCGCTTAAAACCTGTTGGACATAAAAATAATGTCCTGCTTCACTTCAAAACCATGCTTCCGATAAAAATCTTCGGCCGGAAGCCCCTTTCCCGTCAGCAGTACCATGCAATGAATGTTCATTGAATGTAAGTATGCCTTCATTCCATTCATGAGCGCCGAGCCTAGACCGCTGCGCTGCAAACCGGTATCGATGAAATATTCCTGGATATGGTACTCCTTGCCGCTGTACCAGCTCTTTGTATGTCCAAAGGAGGCTCCCAGGATGCTGCCCTCCTGTTCGATAACAAAACCCAGGAACACCGGATTGTCCATAAATTCCTTGAGGTATTGCTGCACATGCGACACGGAGTCCCACTGGTCGAACCAGGGTTCGCCGTTAAAGACCTTGAGCATCAGCTCCGAGCATGGCTCAAGATCGGATTCGTCCATCCATCTGACATGCTGAATCGTTTCCATTAAGCGGCTGCCCCCCATAATCCTTGCCTCATGTTGAAGTCGGCAAGCCTTCCCGCTGAAATCGCCATACGTATCGGAGCAAAGTCATTCAGACTCGGCTCCTTACATACTATCGGGTCATGGCTCACGTTCCTTTCCGTGGAGGATTCCAGTCTTTCCGCCAAAATGGCGCGCGCCCGGTGCAGCCGGGATTTCACCGTTCCTTCCGGTATTCCGGCGATTTCGGCGATCGTCCTGATCGGCATGTCCCTGTAATAGTGAAGCTGAATGACCCTGCGTAAATCGTCTTCCAGATGAGCTACGGCTTCCTTAAGCTCGATCGCTTCATACGGCATTGCATCGGCGACCTCATCGACATGCGCAACGGTGCGCTGCCGCTGCTGGGAACGCAGCAATTGCAGGCATTCATGAATGAGAATGCGGCTCAGCCATGTTTTGAAATAAGCTGGCTCTTTCAAGGCCGGCATAGCGGCGAAGGATTTTACGATCGTTTCCTGTACGGCATCCGCGCAATCCTCTTCCCGCTTCAGATACAGACGGGCCAAACCGTACAAATTACGCTCGTTGGCAAGGATCAGCCTGCTGAAGGCTTCCGGGTTCCCCTGCTGGGCAAGCCGAACATCGCGCTCTATATCGGATTTCTTGTTATTGTTCACGTTATGGGACCTCCTTTGCGGCGCTTCCTCGGCCTTACATAAGTTAGATGCTCAAGAGCGCGCCCAGGTTCACGCAGTTTATTATTTTTTTTGAAAAAAGCCGGTGCTGCGATCCCTTTCATTTTCGCACAGTTCCGTTCATCCTTTCCACATTAAATCTTCAACATATGAAAAGACACCGCAAGGTCGTCAACCTCGCGGTGTCTCGTTTAGCCTATAAATCGTTCATGCCATGAAAATTCATGTTGACCTCGATTCACTTTCCATCCTTATCCACATACCGCCCTTGCTCGGGAACGGCCAAACGATCAAAGTCCCGGGCCAACCGCGCAAGCGAAGCCGTTAGCCCTTCACCGCGCATGGAGACGCCGTGCCCCGTGACCAGAATTCCGGGATTCAGGCTTGCCAGGCGGTAAACTGATTCACGCGCCAGATCCCAATCCGGGGTAAAATACATCGGCGGACCGTGCAGCTCCTTCTCCTGTCCGATGACGGCAAGCGCCGACTCCTGCTTCACCGTAATGACCGCGTCTCCCGCTATGAGAACCCGGTCCCGTTCACGGAACAGGGAGATATGTCCAGGGCTATGACCCGGCGTCGGCAGCCATTTGAATTCGGGAAGACCGGGGACGCTTCCGTCCTCCGGCAGCGGTCGTATCCTCGATCCCAGATCGATGGCTTTGTTCGGATACATGGGAGCTACGCGGGCCATCAATCCTCGGCCTACGCTCGGATCTCCCGGTGGATAGTCTTCTGTTCCCGTAAGAAACGGCAGTTCGCTCGGGTGAGCGTAGACGGGAGCGTTCC
Source organism: Paenibacillus sp. HGF5 (assembly GCF_000204455.1). Classification (NCBI taxonomy): domain Bacteria; kingdom Bacillati; phylum Bacillota; class Bacilli; order Caryophanales; family Paenibacillaceae; genus Paenibacillus; species Paenibacillus sp. HGF5. The sequence goes on from NZ_AEXS01000088.1 coordinate 74,754, forward strand.
AGCGATCGGCCAATTCCTTCACATTGCCCACATGGTCGAAATGGCCATGCGTCAGCACGATGGCCGCCGGCGGCTTGCCGAATCGCCTCTCAGCTTCTTCGGCAATGGAGCCTTCGAAATTTCCGAGTCCCGTATCAATCAGCACCCAGTCACCGGTTCCCGGCGTACCGATCATTTGGACGTTCACCATGACGGTACGCAAGGAAAGAATATCGGTCGTAACCTCTTCGGTCTCTACGGCACCCGTCTTTAACATGCTGTGATCATTCATTATGGAATCGCCCCCATTTCTCGTTGTGAAGTGCTTCTTGTAATAACATACCCGTTTTGGCCCTTTTCAACGAAGAAATGGCGGTTTTTACTGAATGATTTTGTTGAGACGCTCCAGATAACGCCAGCGAGTAATAAAGAAATACATGATCTGGATGCTCAGGAAGAAGATGAAGATCTTCAAACTGTGCCCTACGATCGAGAAGTCTACCAGCTGCTGCAGCGCAACGAAGGCAACGCCGCTATGGATGAGTGCGATTAACATCGGCAAAAAGAACATAATGACAAGCTGCTTGGTAATGATGGTGCCAAGCTCTTTTTTGCTGAGACCGACCTTGGCTATCATGCGATACTGCTGTTCATCCCGGGCAAGATCCGCGTATAGCCGGAAATAAACAAAGCTTGCCGCGAAGGTGAAAAACACGATGCCGACCAAGCCGCTCACCATAAGCAGGATCCCGTTCTGCTGCTGGGCGCTTTTCCAATCCAAATACAATGATTTTAGATAATAGCTGTAGTCTTCATTCTCCTTGAGACGATCCAAAATCGCTCTAGACACATCCCCTGTATTCTTCCAATCCTGTACGTAATACGTATGGTATGCCGCATAACCGTACTCCTGATCCTGTTGTGCCTGGAACGCATCCTCGTACAAACGGTCGGATACGACCAGCGTCTCGCCGTAGGTTGCCGGTACAGCAATGAACGTTTCAGCTTTGAGCACTTTTACGGTTTCCGATTTCTTGCCGATTAATACTTCGAACTGATCATTCAAGGGACCATCAATTCGGTAGCTGTTCTTCTCCGTTACCGTTCCCGGAGTCAAGATCCCTTCAAGATCGCTCAATGTTTCTGCCGGGTAACCCAGCGACTGAATGAGACTGTTATATTCGCTCAGCTTAATCAGCTTCACCCCGTTATCCGAGAAAATCGGGGTAACCTCCGCTTCCTTGTAATCGAATCCGCTCTTTCTGAGCTCCTCCCTGATGATATCCAGATGTCGATTCCCTCTGTCCGCATCCTCTTCATACATGGAATACGTAAAGGCATAAGGGTTCTCCATGGCCGACAGTCCCGGATCCCCGATCGCGAGCGTGGTACCGATCCCGGTAAAGGCGGATGCCGAGATGACCGATACGAGGAAGAACATCACCGCATTGTCCTTGATTCTGTACAGCAGCTCCGATATCGTCAGCAGATTGGTTCGACGGAAGAAAAATCGCTCTTTCTTCTGCAGGTACCGCATGAAGAACACACTGAACTGGGTGAAGAGAAAATACGTGCCGATGACAACAAGAACAACGCCTCCAAGCAGTAGAATAAAATTAAAGATTTGGAGAATCGCAAAAACCATAACCATGCCGTATCCGGCACCAATCAACAGCACAGCCAGAACCGCCAGCCAAGGCGATGCTTTCGGCTGCGGCTTGGGGCTTTCCTCTGCTTTCACGAGCGCAAGCAGCGTACCTTTCCGCAGCATGAACGAGGAGAACAGCGCAATCAGCAGGAACAAAACGGCATAAGCCGCTGCCGTGATGATCAGCGATTGGAGCGGAAAATAAAACGGAAGTCCGGTATCCACAGCCAGCAGCTTGGCGCTGATTAACAGAATCAGCTTGGAGAACAGCATGCCCGTCCCAATCCCGGCAACGATCGCCGCAACGCCAATCAATATATTTTCGATAAACAGCATCCGGTTCAATTGCTTGCGGGACATGCCGAGAATCAACAGAATGCCGAACTCCTTTTTCCGGACCTTGATGAAGGCCCCCACCGAATACAGCAGGAAGAAGAATGAAAACACGAACACGATGTACTGGGATACCGTCATGCCCATCGTGCCCAGCATGGACATGGTACCGCTGGAGGAGACCAGGCCGTCCTTCAGCTGCGGGTGAAACGACAGCAGCCCGTAAGTAAAGAAAATCATGACGGAGAAGGCACTGCTCAGGAAATGGGCAATATACGTGCGCTTGCTGCGCAGGACGTTGTTAATGGCGAACTGGCGAAAATTCATGTCCCGAACCTCCCAGCAGCGATAACACGTTGATGATTTTTTGGTAGAAGGCCGACTGGCTCTCGCCGTACGTGATTTCGTTGTACAACTGTCCGTCCTTGATAAACACCACCCGATTGCAATAGCTTGCTGCCACCGGGTCATGGGTGACCAGCAGCATCGTCACTTGGTCTTCCTTGTTTCTCCGGTCCATCATTTCCATGACGTCGCGGGCAGACTTGGAGTCCAGGTTGCCTGTCGGCTCATCGGCCAGAACCAGCTTCGGTACGTGGATCATGGCCCGTGCTATCGCCGTCCGCTGCGCCTGTCCCCCCGATATTTCATAAGTCCGCTTATCCAGTATCGATGTGATGCCCAGTTTATCGGCCAAAATGCCGACCCGGCGGTTCATCTCATCCAGATCCACGCCGTCCAGCGCCAGGGGCAGCAGGATGTTCTCTTTCACCGTCAGCGTATTCAGCAGATTGAAGGACTGAAAGACAAAACCAAGCTCACGGCGGCGGAACATGGCGAGTTTATCCTGGGATAAACGGAACGGATCCTCCCCGCCGATGGTGATCTCCCCGGACGTAGGTCGGTCGATGGTGGAGATCATGTTGAGCAGCGTCGTTTTTCCGCTGCCGGAGGGGCCCATGATGCCGACGAATTCCCCTTGGCTGATGCTCAGATTGATATTGGAAAGCGCCTCGTGGGACACCGCGGCCTTATAGACTTTGCCCAGATTGCGCACGTTTAATATTTCCATCTTGTTGTAAACCTCACTTTCGTTATTTCGTTCCTGTAAGGTTAGTGTATAGCATCCGGCAGGCCATCTCCTATCGATCACTCTTTCGCCAACCTTACATCGGTGTAAGATTCATCTGAGTGCATCACGTTTGCGATTCTAAGGCCGCTTCGAGTACGTAATGGTTGCGATTCCAGAGGCGTTCCGAGTACGTTATTGTTGCGATTATAAAGGTGCTCCGAGTATGTCACTGTACGATTCTAGAGGCCGCTTCGAGTACGTAACGTTCCTACGATTCGCTGTTGCCCCCAAATTTTCCGAACGATTACGCCGAGGTGAAAATTCGGGTGCAAAGGCGACCGCTTCGCTTCTTCGGAATCGTTTCGTCCTCTTTCGCTGGTGCGTGCCGATACCTGCACATGATTTAAAGCAAAAGAAAAACCTTACCTCAGGGCTTCATGATGCTTCAACATCCATCATTTACCCAAGATAAGGTGTTCTCGTAAAGTATTTAGGTGACTCAATCCAAAGTTCAATAAGAGCTCAAACCGAATCTTACCCAGCCCATGCTTTACTGCCTTATATAATTTCAATGTCGTGAATGTCACCTGCAACAGCCATAATTGAACTCTGCCTCCAAGAGACGTCTGTACAAAGCAGATCTCACCCCGAGAAAATCAGCCTCACCGTCGTTCCTCTCCCCGGCTCGGATTCCAGCTCGATTTGGTGGTTCATTTTATGGACCACTTCTTTGACGAGATACAAGCCCATGCCGGTGGATTCCTTCAGCTTGCGGCCGTTTTCCCCGGTGTAGAACGGGTCGAACACCCGCTTCAAGTCGGATGGCGGTATGCCCATCCCCCGGTCCGTGATCTCCAGCACCACATGGCGGTGGTCCTCCGTCCGGCGGGCCTGCATCGTCACCTTAAGCCCGGTTCCCGCAGAATATTTAATGGCGTTGGACAGCAGCTGCAGCATGATGAACCGGAGCCATTTGGCATCCGTCTGAACGGTGAGATCCGAATCGATCCGTACCTCCGGATACACATGACTGTGAATGAAATAACGCTTGTTCTCGTGCACCGCCTCGACTGCCGCCTCATGAAGCTTCACCGGCTCCACGCTGAAATCCTGCTCGAAGGTTTCGAGCCTGGACATGTAGAGCACCATCTCCAGCCCGCGCCGAATCCGGTCGGATTCCTCGGATAAACTCTTGAAGGCGTCGTTATCGTCCTCCTGCGTGATCATCTCAATGACGGACAGCGGCGTTTTCATCTGGTGCACCCACTGATTCATGAAGATCATATGCTCTTTCCGCCGTCGCTCCCACTCTTCCATGACCGTGCGGTATTGACGGTACTGCTCCTCCATAAGCTCGCTAAGGGCCGTAGGCAGCGGGGCCGACTCGTTATGCTTGATCGATTCCTCCAACGACCTGATGGGCTGCGACAGCCGCTCATAGAAATCCCGGTGCGTGAAATACCGGAATGCCAGGTACCCGCCCAGAATGATCAGACCGAGGAAAATAGCATAAGCCGCTGTCACCGGATGATCATAGCCGTCATACCAGAATACGAGCAGCACAACGAACAAGGCCGCGGTTACAAACAGAATGAGGGGCAGATGCTCACGCCAAAACAGCTTTTTCATTGCCTACCTCTTCCATGACGTATGCAGCCTGTACCCCGAACCGCGAATCGTTTCCAGCGCATTCTCAATCCCTAACTCCCCCAGTCGTTTCCGCACCCGGTTAATATTCACGCTGAGCGTATTATCGTCCACGAACGTATCGTCCCAAAGCTTCTCCAGAATCGTCTCGCGCGTCACAAGCCGGGGGCTCCGGCTCAGCAGCGTTTCCAGAAGGATCGTTTCTTTTTTCGTGAGCACGGATGTCTGATCGTGAAGAGTCAGCTCCATCCGTTCGGGGTAGAGGACAAGCCCGTCCCTCTCCACCGTACGCTCAGCGGATGCTGCCGCATAGTCGCCGTATACGCGACGGAGCTGGCTGTGGATTTTGGCGATGACGATATCGTAAGCAAACGGCTTGGTGATATAATCATCCGCGCCGTTCTCCAAGGCCCGGAGCTGATCCGGCGTCCCGTTACGGGCCGAGATGAACATAATCGGGCAGGTCGATACCGACCGGATCTGGCGGCACCAATAATATCCGTCAAAGCTTGGCAGGTTCACGTCGAGCAGAACGAGATGCGGCTTCATCTCATGGAACTGTTCCAGCACATGATCGAAATCCTCGACGATGTTCCCTTCATTTCCGTACCGTTCAATATGCGATTGCAGCAGCCCCGCCAGCTTGGGGTCATCCTCAACGATCATGATTTTGTACATCCGTTCACCCTCCATGAAGCGTCAGGCCGCTCTTTCCCCTCCGAAAGAACAACCCGATGGTTTATGATTCCCTAACGATAGCCGCTTCAAAAAAGTTGGTTCCGTCCGGCGATGTGCCCTGCACGTACACCCGATTGTTCTCCTCGGCCGAACGCTTGATCAGCATCGTATCCTTCAGTCTGGCCTCGTTATGGTATGTAATCTTGAAGCCGGTCACTTGCCCTTCCCGAAGTTCCTGCTCATCCAGCACGTCAAAGCACAAATCCGCATACCGGGCGTTATTCAGATGGCCGTTCGTATCGATTCCGCTATACCGGACCGTATACGTATACGCATCATCAAGCTGTACCCCTTCCGGCAATACGGCTTTGCTTGGCAGCTCTCCAACCGTTTCCTGACCGATCGGCACCTCGTACGGAAACATGGACGGACGCAGAATTTTCCGTTTATGGATGTCCACCAGCGCCCATACCGAGCGGCCCTCGCCAAGAAATTCCCCATCGCCGTTCTTGATCCGATAATCCCGATGCCACAGCGCCCCTTTGGACCCGCGGCTCCAGGTGTCCACATATACGGTTTCCATATCCCTTGGCATCCGCCGCATCTCAAGCTCCAGCGTAATCAGCATCCAGCCCATGCCGCGCTCGATCATTTCCTCGCGGCTGATCCCCAGCGCCTCAATATGCCGGTCAGCCGCTCTCTGCAAAATGCTGAGCAGCGAAGACCATCGGCAGTCTCCCTTAAAGTCTGCGTCAACGGATTGAATTGTATATTCTTCTGTCCATTTTTCTATCATGAGTCCCATGCCAGCTCCTTTATTTTCTCAACCTAACCACTCTCTTCAAGCATAATCAAAAAAATCGCATTTATCAAAGAACGAAGCGGCATATCACTGCATTGGAAAATAATGATTTTATCCAAGTTGCTGGTCAACCCGGTTTAAAAGTCACGTCTTTGGTTAATAGTAAGGCACAAACAACTATAACTTATACGAGGTGATAAACATGAGTTTTCTTTGGTCATTAATCGTTGGCGGTATCATTGGATGGATTGCTGGTTTGATTATGGGCAGAGACATCCCCGGCGGTATCATCGGTAACATCATTGCTGGTTTCGTCGGTGCTTGGCTGGGCGGACTTCTGCTCGGATCCTGGGGACCTGAAATGGGTGGATTCTACATCCTGCCTGCGTTGATCGGTGCCGTCATTCTGGTCTTTATCGTCAGCCTGATCATGGGTTCGATGAGACGCGGCCGCTCATAACCACTTGAAATTGAACGTTGATGCGTAATTGCTGCGATGTTCCGCTATGACATGGTTTAAACGTACTTACAGCGGTATTCGCAAGTGCAACGGACAATTTCCGTAACAAAACAGGGTGACCTATTCGCCATCATGGCATAGGTCACCCTGTTTTACATGTTTAAGTAATGGGAAGTCCCTGCTTCTTGGCGTAATTGCCCCAATGCGGCTTACGCCCGTCAATGTCGCTAAACCCGTATTCATCCGATAGGTCCCAGCTGGTCAGCGCCTTCCCGCTCTTGTCGGCAACATTCGGATCGGCTGCCAGCGCCGCAACCGCCTGCCCAAGAAAATATGGAGTCTCCGATTCGATGAAATGCGGTTCTTGTGCCGTGGCATCCCGCCAATTTTCTTCCGTAACGCCGAAGTGATCCAGCATTTGCTCCGAGCGCAGAAATCCCGGCGTCACGGATAGTGCGGTTACCTGATAGGGACGCAGCTCTTCCGCCATGGCTGCCGCCAGATGAATCGCCGAAATTTTTGCCAGGCTGTAATACAAATTCCCGCGATACCGGTACGTCGAGCCGTCCGTGACCTCAATGACCAATCCGCTGCCGTTCTCCACCATCAGCGGAACGCCGTAATAACTCGTGATCATATGCGTTGTCACTGCCCGCTCCTGCATCAGCAGTCCATCGGACAGAAATTGCTCCCAGAACGGAATATTCCAATGCGTCAAGTTCTCGCCGCCCCATATATCATTGACGAGAATGTCCAGCCGTCCTTGCTGCTCCTCGCGAATACGATCAAACAACGTTTTCACTTGCTCTTCCACGGTATGGTCGCATTGCACGGGAATGCCGTTGCCTCCCCGGTCCGTCACCATCTCCGCCGTGTCGTCAATGGTCTCCGTCCGCTTGATATCCGACGCTTGGCCGCGTACGCTCCGTCCCGTGCAATACACCGTTGCCCCCGCGGCACCCAGCATCACCGCAATGGCGCGGCCTGCTCCCCGGGTCGCTCCGGCCACGACGGCGATTTTTCCTTGCAATGGCTTTGGATCATTCTTACTCATAGCGTTACCTCCAACTATATTCTGAAGTATCTCAACGCCTTCATCGTATCAGACATATATGACATCCGTTGTCTTATATCCATGCTACAATACAATTAACTTCTATAAGATACAGAGAGGTGACATGACTTGAGGGCGGATCGTCTATTGTCCATTATGCTGATGCTTCAGAACGGGGGGAAGAAGAACACCCGTTATCTGGCGGAGCAGCTTGAGGTATCGGAGCGCACGATTATACGCGATATGGAAAGCTTGAGCTCGGCGGGCATCCCCGTGTATGCGGAAAGAGGATCCCAGGGCGGCTGGGTGCTGGAGGAGAGCTATCGAACGAACCTGACCGGCATGACGCCGGACGAGCTCATCTCCCTGCTGGTTTCCAGCCACAGCCCGTTGATCGGGGATTTGGGGATCCGCAAACAGTTTGATGCTGCCTATCAAAAACTGTTGGCTTCTTCCCCACGCTCCATTCGGCAGGATGCCGAAATCATTCGGGAGAAGATCCATATCGATGGCGCAGGCTGGCACTCCTACCGCGAATCGCATCCGTATCTTACGGTTCTGCAGGAGGCGCTGTGGTTGGATCGCACCATCGATATCCAATACATGAAGGGAGAGGAACGAGTCGAAAGAAGGATTCATCCGCTCGGGCTGGTTGCCAAAAGGAGTACCTGGTATGTGGTGGCCGAATCTCAAGGCGAGCTGCGAACCTATCGCGTATCGAGAATCGTGGATGCCATCATGTCCGAGGAAACCTTCGAGCGCCCGGGCGATTTTAATCTAGCCGAATACTGGGAGGAATCGCTGGCACGGTTCATGCAAAATCTCCCCCAGTATCCCGCACAGGTTCGCATGACCGTCGATCTGATCAAACGCTTTGAGCGGGAGCGGTACGTAAAAATACTCCGATGCGATATGGATAGCCAGCACGACGGGTGGATAACGGCCGATTTGGAGTTCAACACCCTGGAATCGGCTTCGGCATTTCTCCTAAGCTGCGGGGCGGAAATCGAGGTGATGGCCCCCCAAGAGCTTAGAGAGCATGTCAGCATGGCGGCAAATGCCATATCGCGGCTATATGAATAGATCAAATTAAAACACCGGGCAATCGCCCCAAAAACAGAGGCGTACCCGGTGTCGTGTGTATTGCGTGCGCGATGTGCGCCGTCTTCATTGCATCGTATGGAGAGGCTTCAGGTTGGCTTCGATCTGTTCCCGCTTCGGCTCCAGAAACGGCGGCAGCGCAAGGGACTCGCCGAGATGGTCGATATGCTCATCCGTGTCAAAGCCCGGACCGTCGGTAGCTACCTCGAACAAAATACCGTTAGGCTCCCGGAAATACAAGGAACGGAAGTAGAAGCGATCGACAAATCCCGAATTCGAAAAGCCCACATCGCCGATCCGGTCAATCCAGGACCGAAGCTCTTCCTCGTCCTCGACGCGGAATGCAACGTGATGAACGCCGCCGCGGCCAAGACGCTCCTGCGGAAGATCCGTTCGTTCCTCTACATGCACTTCCGCTCCCGTACCGCCTTCTCCCGTCTCAAATACCAGGATATCCGGCTGCCCGTCTACTGGCGAAGCATAGTGCCCTTTGTAGCGGAAGCCCATCAGCTCCGTCAATACCTTCACGGTCTGCACTGGATTAGGCACGGTCAGCTGCACCGGGCCTAATCCGATGATGGCGTATTCCGCCGGAACCGGCCCCTTTTCCCATGGAACGCCGCCTGGAACTCCCTCGTTATGTTCATCCGAAACGAGAATGATGCGCTGGCCCTCGAAATCCCTGAAGAGAAGGGTCAATCGGCCCGCACGTTCCTTGATCTCCTCGCGTTCTACGCCGTGCTCGTCCAGCCGCCGGGTCCAATATTCCAAGGCGCGGTCGTTGGGCACGCGCAGGGATGTCGCCGAAATGCTGTTGTTTCCCTCACGGGTCCGGCCGGCCATCGGAATTTCGAAGAAGGTAAGCTCCGTGCCGGGATTTCCTTTTTCATCGCCGTAAAACAGATGGTACACCGACACATCGTCCTGGTTCACCGTTTTCTTGACCAATCGCATCCCCAGAACCTTTGTATAAAATTCGAAGTTCCGCGAAGCCGCAGCCGTTAACGCGGATACGTGATGAATTCCTTTAAACTTCATGACTTCAACCTCCATTTATCGTTTTTTTCGTTATTAATAGCATGTTAACCATCATAAATATTCATATTTGCTGTAAGATTCGGGAGCAGCTTCGTTCTTCGCTGCCTTCTTTACGTTTGCTTAATCTCAGTTTAGTATTTAAACCTTAAATCGTCAAGTCTTAATATTAAGATATTTAAAATAAAAATAACAGAACTCCTTTTCCCCGATCAACCCCGGAAAAATGGATCTGTTATTCATTCCCTCCTATGTTGAACCCTATCCGCAAATTATCCGATTTCGATATCATGGGATCAAGGTTCATTCTATGTCTTGGAGACCGCCTCTTCCCGATACTCGGATGGCGTTTTCCCCGTGATTTTCTTAAATACCTGGGTGAAATATCGCGGATCCTGATACCCTACCAGCGGCGCTACCTGGTACACCTTCACGTCCGTATTCAGCAGAATGCTCTTGGCCTTCTCGATCCGGCACTCCGTCAGGTACTCCAGAAACGTATAACCCGTCGTTCCCTTAAACAGCGTGCAGAAATGGCTAATGCTCAGATCCGCCAGCTCCGAAACCTCCTCGATGGTCAAATCCTTCTGGTAATTCTCCGCGATATACTCCTTGGCTTTGCCCATCACGGCTTGAACATTGTCTTTGGCCTGCCCGGACCGGCTCTCGGCAATCCACTTGCTGAAGTGGCTCTTGATGACGTCCATTAGCTGATGAAGCGTGCCGGATGCATGAAGCTCCTGCAGCAGTTCCTCCAGCGACCACTCAAACAGCACCTTCATATGCTCAAACTGCCGATACAGCACGACGCTCATCTCCAGCAGCACCCGCTCGGTCATCTCCCTGCTGAACGCATGCTCCTCGATATAAGCCTTGGTTTCGTCAAAAAGCTCCAGGAGCCGCTCCTTATGAAGCGTGCGGATGCTTTCCACCATGAGCGACTCGAGATGCTTCGGATACTTCGCTTCGCTGGCCGTTTCCAGCACCGAATCGGGCGTCCCGAGAAACACGCCCTCTTCCCCGGAATAAAACCGCTGGTACAATGCGCGCACGGCCGTCTCGTAAGCCGTTCCCAGACGGTCGATCCCGGCCATGCTGGGACTGAAGCCGACCGAGCAGGACAGCTTCGTGTTCCGCTTGATCAATTGCACCAGATCCCGGCCGATATCCTCCTGCCGCTCCTTCGTCAGGTTCGGAAACAGCAGCACCCATTCCCCGCTGCGGAAAGGAAATACCGTCAGCCCGCCATGCTGCAAGGACCACTCCTCGAGGACGTTCCGTACGGCAAACAGCCACAGACGCTTCTCGTCCATGCTCCACAGCTCGTTAAGCCGCAAATATTGATCCAATTGAATGACGGCCATCGTGTATCCATGCTCCAGCTCGCTGTCCTCCAGCCACTGCATATGCTGCAGGGGACTACGGTTCCCTTCGATGAATTCGGTCAGCATCCGCTCCCGGGCCAGCAGCGACAGAACCTTGATCGAGTGAAGCATCTGGTCATCCGCAATCTGCTTCTCCAGGGTTCTGGCCGCCCTGGCAATCGTTTCGGTCAGTTCATCGTGGTCGATCGGCTTCAGCAAATAATCGAAAGCCCCTTCGCGCAGCGCTTCCCTCGCGTATTCGAATTCGCCGTACCCGCTGATGAAAATAATGATTCGCCTTGCCTGATCCGCCTTCAGTTCCTTCATGAGCGTAATGCCGTCCATCCCCGGCATCCGAATATCGCTGATAATGATATGCGGCGACACTTCGCGCGCCAGCTTCAATGCGCCGTCTCCGCTCTTGGCCTCCCCAACGACCTCCAGATCGAGCTCATCCCATGGAATAGCCGCCTTCAGGCTGCGCAGAATGATCGGCTCATCATCGACCAGCATGACTCTGAATTTGCCTTCCGATCCGCCCATGACGTTCCCCCCTGTCTCCTGTTTACTCTGCTGCCGTATTCCGCCTAAGCTTCCAATACCGCACCGAGGACTTCTGAATTTGCTCCAATGCGCCGGCAGCCTCGATCCGTCCTCCAATCATATCCTCGATCACCTTAAGGAACGAACTGTTCACCTCGGGTGATAACGTGTTGTCGTAAGGCAGAAAGGTGCTCGTGGATTCCTCCATCAATTCCGTGACTTGGGCAAAAACCGGCCCGGTTTTCTTGGAATCATAGTCAATCTTCATCGAAGGGACGCGCAGCCCTTCATACACCAGCCGAGTCTGCACCTCCGGGGTATAGAACATGCCCAGCAGCTCCAGAGCCGATTGCTTTTTCGTTTCATCCAAGTCCGATGACAGCCCGATGCCGATCGTATATCCCCCTGCCAAGGAGCGTTCTTCGCCGGGAAGGAGCGACGGAAAGGGAATGACGCCGATCTCGTTCTGAAAATCCGGGTAATCCTCATTCTGTAGCAGCGTGATATCCCAGCTGCCGTTCATATACATCGCCGCTTTTCCTTCCGTGAACTGGGCAATCGCTTCTTCTGTGGAAAGATCGTTCGCGTTCGGACTGAACGCCCCTTCGTTGATCCACAGCTCCAAGTGCTCAAACGCCTCCAAATACGACTCTTGCACAAAGCTGGCCTGATCATCTCCTTCGACCAGCCGGTCAATCAGTTCCGGCCCGGCGTAGCGATCCATGAAATAGTGGGCAAAAATTCCCGCCGGCCACCTGTCTTCGTTGCCGACCGCAAAGGGAATGATATCGTTCTCCCGAAGAACGCGAATAGCTTCGTCCATCTCCTCCAGCGTCTTCGGAGGCTCCAGCTTCAGCTGCCTGAATAAAGCCCGGTTATAATAGATCGGCTCTGCGTGTCCCTCGAAGGGCAGGCCATAGATTCGGTCCTCGAAGGTCCAATGGTGCAGATCCTTGAACTGCTCCTTCAATCCGGTATCCTGCAAAAAATCCGTTAAATCCATCAACCGGTTGGATCTGGCATAAGGCACGATCTCGGCCCCTCCGAACAAAACAAACATATCCGGCGGCGTGCCAGTCACCATCTCGCTCTTCAGCTTTTGTTCCCGGTGAATCGTCTGATCGATGCTCTCGAAATTCACCTTTACGTTTGGATGCGCTTTCTCATAAGTGCGGACGATGCTCTCGAATACGGCCAGCACCGGCTTGTCATGCTCTTTGTTCCAGAAATGCCGGAACGTCAGCGTGATTTTCTCCGGCTGTTCCTCCTGGGCTGGTCCCTGATTCTGTACCGTCACCCACACGACAGACAGCGCCAACAGAGCGGCATATCCGACGATCCAGCCCCAATTCCAAAACCATCTCACCCTGCAGCCCCCCTGTCATGTCAGTATTTTCGGTATTCGAATTCGTATCAAGGAGCCGTAACCCGGGGAGGAACAGATCATCAGGCCGTAACGGCTGCCAAACCGGATGCGCAGCCTTTCATGAACATTCTTCAATCCGACCCCGTTCTCGCGGTACTTTTTGAGCTGTCCCGGATCCGAATTCCACAGCTTCATCAGCGTTTCCGGATCGAAGCCCGGACCGTTGTCCTCCACGTCAATCACGATATCCTCGCCGTTCTCGGACACACTGATGGAGATGAATCCGCTCTCCTCCATCGGCTCGATCCCGTGATATAAAGCGTTCTCAACAATCGGCTGAACGATCAGCTTTTGCGTAACGTAGTGCCTCAGTTCATTCGGAAGCTCAATTCCGTAATCGAATTTTTCCTCGAACCTGAATTTCTGTATCCGCATGTAATGCTGGACATGCTCCAGCTCCATGCTGAGGGGGATAAGCTCATGATGCTCGCTGATGCTGATACGCAGCAGCTTTCCAAGCGAAACCACCATCTTGCTGATATCCTTATTGCCCTGAAGCACGGCCATCGAATTGATCGATTCCAGTGAATTATAGATGAAGTGCGGATTGATCTGAGCGACCAGCGCCTGCAGCTCCGCTTCCTTTTTTCGTGCTTGTTCCGTCTCGACCTGCCCAATCAGCTCCTGGATCTGGGTGCTCATCCGGTTAAAGCCGTCGATCAACAAATCCGTCTCGTCCTCCGCCACGTTATGCGACGGGATCGGGACGAAGATGCCCTGCTTGACGCGCTTCATCCCGTTCACCGCGCTAATGATGCTGCGCACCATTCTGCGCACAAAAAAACGGTCGAACAGGAACGCCGACACGAGCGAGATCAATCCCAGGATCAAGGCTAGGTTGCGAATCGGGACCGATTCGGCCGAAATCAGTTTACTTGGCGTGATGGCGACCAGAAACCAATCTTTATTATGGGAAGGTGAATAGGTGATCAGCGATTTTTCGCCTGCATATTGATCGATATAGTAGCCTTTTCCATTCGTCTTATAACTATCCGAGAGAAACGGGAATTCCGTCCGCTCCCCGATATGCCCGCCTGACTTGCTGAACACGATGTGCCCCTGCTGGTTGACCAGCAAAATATCTCCCTGCTTCAGCGTTGCCGCCTCCCAGAACACCTGATCCAGGAGATCCGGCTTCACGTAGATCACCACGGTTCCGATATCCTCCAGCGAGTAATAGTCCTTGATGACCCTGGATTGAATCAAAACGGGAGCGCCGTCAGCCGCAGAGCCGTTCTCGCCGGGTCCGACCCATACGGGACGCCCCTCCGCCTTCTCCACCGCTTCATACCATGCCTGCTGCCTCAGTTCCTGAAGCTCCATTCCGCCATTCGTGTTATACATCAACCTGTCATTCGAATAAAAAGCAAACGACGCAATCATCGGATGATTAATCAGATTGTTGATCTCCTGCCGCCGTTCATAGGTAACCGCGTATTCCGGCTGTTTCAGCATCTGCTGAACCGATTGCTGGGTAATCGTCGAGTTCGAAATCGTCGTGATTTCGTTCAAGGCGAACTTCAGTTTCCGATCCGTTTCCAGGAGCGAAATCCAATAGAAATCATTCGACTTCTTCTCCATCGCTTCCGAAAAGCTGTAATAGGATACCCCGCCCAGCGCGATGACCGGAATGAAGACCAGAAGAATAATAGCCAGCAATATCTTTCGGCGGAGTTTCATGGATCCTTCCTCCCTCCACTCTACTATGTCTATTATTCTTCATGACAGGCCGCATTCCTTGTCGACTTCACCTTGCTTGTTAACTTTTTATGGCGCCTGATGTCAATCCGGCGATGACCCATCGGCTGAACAACAGAAATACGATGAGAAGCGGCAGCGTCGCCGTGAAGGTGGCCGACATAATCATGCCGAAATCAAGGCCGTCCTTATTGGTGAACAATTGCTGCAGCGCAATTTGAATGGTGTAATTCTCTCTGTTTTTCAATACGACGAGCGGCCAGAAGAAATCGTTCCACACGTTCATGAAGTTCAGAATCCCGAGCGTGGCCATCGCCGGGGTAACAACGGGAATGGCAATGTTCCAGAAGATCCGGAAATGTCCGCCGCCGTCGATCCGCCCCGCTTCGATCAGCTCGGTATGAACGGCAGAGGCGATATACTGCCGCATCCAGAAGATGCCGAAGGCATTGACCATGGCCGGCACGATGAGCGCTTTGTAGCTGTCGATCCAGTGCAGCTTGGCCATGATGACGTATTGTGGAAGCACGCCCAGCTGGGCAGGCACCAGCATCGTGGCAATGACAAAAACAAACAGCGTCTTTTTCAGAGGGAACTCATACTTGGCAAAAGCATAACCCGCCAGCGTGCAGAGGAACACAACGGACAAGGTCACGGCCGTAGACACCACCACCGAGTTCATCAAGGCCCTGAAAAAATCCGTCCGCTCCAGCACGCGTGCGAAGTTATCGAAAAACTGCGTGCCGGGCGTAAGCAGCGGCGGAATGTGAAATGCCGCATCCTTGTCATTGGTAGCCACGACAAACATCCAGTAGAACGGGAAGACCGAGACCAGCGCGCCAAGGACCATGAAAAGATAGAAAAAGAATTTCGCGACAACACCGGGTTCATCCGGCTTTTTTCGGCTTATGGCGACTGTGCTCATGCTTTTTTACCTCCCGAATCTTTGCCTTCGCGGCCCAATATCATATTTAATACCGAGAACAGAATGGTGGCGATGAACAAGAGAACCGCCGTTGCCGCAGCCGTACCGAAGAATCCGTTCTTAAATGCTTCGTTATACAAATAGGTGACCATCGTGACCCCTTCCTGACGCGTAGAGCCCGTGCCGGACTGACCGAGGAATACATAAGGCTCCGTAAACAATTGGAGCGCGCCGATCGTCGATACCAAGGTGACGAACAGAATGAATGGGCGAAGAAGCGGCAGCGTGATATAGAGCAGCTGCTGGCCGCGGGTGGCCCCATCGATTTTGGCCGCTTCATAAATATCGGTCGGAATGCTCTGCAGCCCCGACAGAAAAATAATGGCGTTATAGCCCATCCACCGCCACATGACCATGGACGATATTGCGATTTTGACTCCCCACCAGCCGGAGTTGAACGGCACGCTTTCCGCACCGAAGGTGTTCAGCAGCCAGTTGACCATCCCGTTGTTTCCGAACATCGTACTGAACACCAGCGTCACCGCAACGATGGAGGTGATGTTCGGCATGAAATACAGGATGCGGAACGTGTTCTTGAATCTGTTCAAGGCCGAGTTGAGCATAACCGCAACAAATAATGCCACAATCAGCTGCGGCACGGTTCCCATCAAAGCCATAATGAGGGTGTTGCTAAACGCGATCCAGAAGGTCGGGTCGCTTGTAATAAGCTCGTAATTCTTGAAGCCGACGTATTTCATCGGTCCGAGCGCATCCCATTTGAAGAAAGACAAATAGATGGTAAACAGGATCGGATACAGACCGAAGATTGCGAACAATATAAAGAATGGCGATATAAACGTATAAGCCGTAAACCGGCTTCGCACGGTCTCCGTCAACAAGCGCCGCCTTTGCGGCACCGGTTGCGGCGATTCTGCCGTTGCTGTGTCAGCCATGATGCACCTCCAGGTAGGTAAGGATAAATCCGAACCCGAGCGAAGGGCGATTTATCCCTTCTCGGGTTCGGACGGTTATTGGATATGAACGGGCTAGCTGGAATGATCCGTCTGTTTAACCTAGCTGCGATCGACCAGCGTCTTGATTTGCTTCATTGCGCTTTCCCATTCTTTTTGCGGGTCGGCCTTTTTCTCCAGCACGTTTTTGAGCGCGTTTTTGATGATCGTGTCGGTCTGGTCATGAAGCGGTCCGTAGTAAACCGGCTTGATGCGTTCCGCCGATTTGGCATACGCTTCGGAAATGACCTGGCCGCCGAAGAATTCGTCCTTCTCTTCCGTGAACGAAGGCTCGCTGTACACCGCCGGGATGGACGGGAACAAACCGCTGTCCTTAAACGATTTCAGCTGATTCTCCTTGTTCAGCACCCACGAGATGAATTCGTAAGCTTCCTTCGAATGCTTGCCTTCCTTCGGCAGGGTCAGGAACGAACCGCCCCAGTTGCCTGCTCCTTCAGGAAGCTGGGCAATCTGCCATTTGCCTGCGGTGTCCTTCGCATTGCGGATGGTACCGGCAATCCAAGCCGGGCCGAGCATGACGCCGAAGTCGCCGTCATTGATCGCTTTTTGCCATTCAGGAGACCATAGAATCCAGTTGCCGATCCAGCCTTCCTGAATTCCTTTTACCGTAAAGTCGTAAGCTTTTCTCACTTGCGGGTTCGTATCTCCGATAAAGGAGCCGTCCTCTTTGTTGAAGTAGATTTGATCCGGGGATTGGTCACGCACCCCGTTGTAGACCAGGTCCGTCAAATCGGCGAACGGTTTTCCTGTTTTGCTAGTGAAATCCTTGGCCACGCTGGCGAATTTGTCCCATGAATCGATCGCAGCGCTGAAGCCGTCCGGATCGGTTGGCAGTCCTGCTTGCTCAGCCAGATCCGTACGGTAATAGACGACCGTAGGGCCGATGTCTGTTGGCAGACCGAGTTGGAAGGTGCCGTCAACCGATGTGGCCTGCTTCCATTTCCACTCCAGGTAGTTGCCCTCTAAGTCTTTGGCGCCGAGGTCGTACAGGTTATAGAATTTATCCTGGTTATTGATGAAGCGCTCCATGAAGGCAATTTCCAGCTGGAAAATGTCGGGTGCGCCAGAGCCCGCTGACAACGCCGTCGTCAGATTGTTGTGGTGCGCGGTTTGGTCCGACGTATTCTGGAATTTGAACGTGATGTTTGGATGCTCTTTCGTATATTCCTTCGCCAGATCTTCATAGTTGGTCGTTCCGAGCGACCAGAAGGAGAGCTCGATTTTCTCTGTGGACTCGGTTCCTTCTTTCGTATTGTCCGTCCCTTCATTGCTGCTGCCTCCCCCCGGAGATTCAGCCGTATTGCTTCCGTTTCCGCCACCGCCTCCACATGCGGCCAACGTGAACACCATGATGACACTCAGGAGCAGTAAGCTCCATGATTTAAACCTTTTCATTCTTCTACCCCTCTTCCATGGAACGTATTTTTCTTCTTTAGTCTAATGAAAGCGGCGCCAAATTTTGAGGAGGCAAACTTTCGAATTTGAGTTGAATATATTACGATTCACGTTCGTCCGCTCGAAAAATCGCAGCACTAAAAAACCGCATATCGATTATCGATAGCGGTTTAAATAGCTTAGATTTGTCATATCGTCCATTTGACGATGGAACCCGCGTAGGTCATGCCTCCGCCGAATCCGTAGAGCAGTGCGTGGTCTCCCGCTTTCAGGCGCCCTTCGTCGACGGCCAGCTGAAGCGCAAGCGGAATGGAAGCTGCCGACGTATTCCCCCGGTACTCGACGCTGGTCAAGGTGCGGTCCATTGTAAACGGACCCCGATCGTTAATTGCCTCGATCATGCGGAGATTGGCGCTATGCGGAACAAACCAATCGACTTCGTCCGCGGTCATGCCCCCTTTGGACAAAAGGGCCCGGACGCCGTCCGGAATGTTCCGAATGGCCCACTTATAAATCTCGCGGCCATTTTGGACAAGGCATCCACTCTTTAATTCCGTACCGTCCATTTGCTCGGAGAGCGCGGTTTTATACAGATGAATGCCGCCTTCGCCAAAAGTGCCCGAGACGGAATCGATGATCCCAGCCGAAGACTCGTCTCTCTCCAACAATACGGCACCTGCGCCATCCCCAAACAATACGCATGTCGTTCGGTCGGTGTAATCCGTAATCTTCGATAACGTTTCCGCGCCGATAACCAAAATTTTACGGTAGGCTCCCCCGGATATCAATCCGTCAGCCATCTGCAGCGCATATACGAATCCCGCACAGGCGGCATTCAGATCCAGCGCACCCGTGCTTGCGATGCCCAGCTTCGATTGCACTCGGGAAGCGGTACTGGGAAAAGAGTACTCCGGCGTGCTCGTGGCCACAAGAATCATATCCGCATCCTGCACGGTAACGCCATACCGTTCAACCATATCCTCCACAGCCTTAATGGCAAGATCGGACACGTACTGATCGGGGGCCGCGATCCGGCGTTCCCGCATGCCTGTTCGCTGGACGATCCACTCATCGCTCGTTTCCACCATCTTTTCCAAATCCGCATTCGTTAAGATCCGTTCAGGAACGTACGTCCCGATTGCCGTTATTCTCGACTTCGATTGGCTCATCATTCCCACCTCCAATTTTATAACCATTATAACACCAAGTATTAGGACTTGGTACTAATTTATTTTTATATATGATTATTACAGCCTTCACCATCTTCGCCCCGATCTAAACACGCGTTCCCTCTTACACGAAAAAACCTTTATCGCTTCAGCGATAAAGGTTCTCTAATTAGAATCAGAAACAGACTTCCTCACCAATCGACATGGAATATATCTGGATGTGAAGATCCCGATTCGTTCCCTTCTATTCTGATTGACGATTACGTTTTATGTGTAACAAAAAAGACCGCTATCGATCACTCGATAACGGTCTTTATGGTTGTTCGCTTGGCGACGTCCTACTCTCCCGGGACCCTTCGGTCCAAGTACCATCGGCGCTGGAAGGCTTAACGGTCGTGTTCGGTATGGGAACGCGTGGAACCCTTCCGCCATCGCCACCAAACGGTTCAGATGCTTGATCACCTGAAAACTAGATACGAAACGAAATTTGCAGCACATTGAAATATG
>NZ_AEXS01000087.1:0-18231 GCF_000204455.1 Paenibacillus sp. HGF5
CGTGGGGCCGAACGAAGTCTGGTATGCCGGTACGATAGGGGCCGCATCGGCGGCTGGCTTGATTGAAGGCTACGCCGACGGTTCGTTCCGACCGGACGCTGTGGTCACGAGAGAGCAGGTGGCGGTGATGCTGGCCAGAGCCGTCCGATATGCCGGCGAGCTTCCGCGGCAGGACACATCTGCGTTGGAACGCTTCTCGGACCATGCCCAGGTATCCGAGTGGGCCAAGGGATCGGCTGCCGAGCTGCTGGCTGCGGGCATGATCGAAGGCGTTGGGAACGCGGCGTTCGCTCCGCAGGCGTATGCTACGCGTGCTCAAAGCACGGTTCTCTTAAACCGAATGCTGCTCTACTTGAATTCATGAACTGATTGCAGCTGAATAGCTGGCGCGCACATTCCAACCGAGGATGTGCGCGTTTTTATTGCGTTTATTCCGTAATGGAGCCTATTCGTCGACTCGAAACATAGTATAGTATAAAAAAATAGGAGGTTTACTAGTTGTCAGATTCAACGGGCGAGAAGCGGATGGAGTGAGGATGTAACAGATGGAGAAGATTTCAAGACATCGCATTATCGGTTTGGATCGGGAAATGATGAGTTTCACGGATTGGCTGGCGGATTCCCGGGCGCAGACATCCATTTTTTCAATATCAGGAATTGGCGGCATTGGCAAAACAACGCTGCTGCTGCAAATGACCCGCACGGCAAGGCAGTCCTCGGTGCGTTCCCTTTGGCTGGACGGGCAAGGAGGCTTAACGACGTCGGGCGCTTTTTTGGCGAGTCTGGAGATGAGTCTTGCAACCGAATACGGCAGAACCAAGGCTCCGGAATCCGCGCTGCTGCCATACATCGTTAACGAGCTTCAGCTGCAGCGTACGGTGTTGTTCATAGACAATGGTGAGGAGATCGCACAGCTGGAAGGGTGGTTGTTCTCCAGATTTCTTCCTGAGTTGAAATCCGCCCGCGTGTTGATCGTATGTGCCTCGCGCAATGGACTGCCGCTCAAGTGGCAGACGAATCCGGAATGGAAGTCCCAAATCCAAAGGTTCCCTTTGCGGCTGTTTACGCGAGAAGAGGTCTACGATTATTTAGACGGCAGCGGCTTGTCTGCGGAATGGCAAAGAGCTATTGCTGAGAAGACGGAAGGCCATCCGTTGTCGCTTGCCTTGACCGTGGATATGCTGCTTTCCGAGTCTGTGGCGCAGTGGGATGTATGGCGAGAGGTTCCGGCTGTATTGAGCGCCGAATTTTTACGGGAAGCGGCTTCTCCTGGCGTGTACCGCGCGCTGACGGTTTTGTCGCTTCTGCCTGCAGCCGACGAGAACATGCTGAACCGGTTGTTGGATACGCCCTTGGAAGGGGCGGACTATTACCATCTGAGGGCACTTTCGTTCGTACGGGATACGGCGGATGGGATAACGCTGCACCAGGTCGTTGCTCGAATGTTACGGAATGACTTCGCGCGCAGAAACTCCGCACAATTCGAAGCGGTTCGCCATCAGGCGTTCGTTCTGCTGGCGGAACGATTTCATTCGGTCGATCAACGGATGCAGATGCGCCTGAGCGCCCACATTTTGGAGCTGTACCGCGAATTTTTGCCCTCGGCCCATGCATATGCCAATTTCTCGTCAAGCCTGAAACCCGGCGAACAGAAGCCGTTCCGGCAGGAGGATATGCCGTATTTGCAGCGTTTTTTGAAGGCGTCTATTCGGGGTTCCGACTGGCAGTCCGAACTGGTCGACTCAGCCGATTACCCGGGTTTGCTGGAGGAGATTGCAGCTCATTTTCCAGAAGGAATCTTTATCGTGCGGGATGAAAAAGGGACGCCCCTGGCGTTTTGCGCAGGCGTATGGCTGCATGCCTTAAGTATGCCCTTGTTGGAACGATATGCCCCTGGGTGCAGGGGGATGCTGGGGGAAGAGGCTTCTTCGCTGCTTCGGCTTCCTCCGGAGGCGGCCGATACGATATTTGTGCTGTTATCCGCGGTAAATACCGAACAGTCCCTGTATCGTCCCGAAGAGCTGGGAGCTTTGCTGATGCAGCAATGGCTGGTCCGCATGACCGGTGGTCTGCGGGGGATCTTGGCGGCGGGGGATCCGCAGTTGAATTCCTTATTGTCGATCCTGGGATTCAAAGCATGCGGGAAAGCGACGGGATATGCGGGCATCGAATTGACGACATGGGAGCTGGATTTTAGGCAAACGAGCTTTGATCAGTGGATTCAGCGGATCATCCGGCAAACGGAGACAGCAGCAGGACAACAGGCACATCAACGGGAGGATGGGTATCCCTCGGCCATTGATAGAAGCGTAATGAAGCAAATGCTGGAACGGCTGTTCGATCCGGATAAGCTGGAGGAACTCCCTGTCGTTCGGCGATTGGGTTGGGATGGGATGCAGGTGAGGGATATCATTCAAGGGATTCTGGCCGACGAACGTCCGATGGAACCTTTGACGCTGTTGGAGAAGGAAATTCTCATCGCCAGTTATCTGCGCAAAGACCGGAACAAAAGCCAGCTCGCAGCCTCCTTCCATATGAGCAGAGCCACCTTTTACCGTCATATGCGTTTGGCCGAAAAACATCTGGCTTTTGTGCTAAGCGATTTGATGAGGTCCGGATTCTGAGCACGCATATACTGGGGCTTCTGAACCATATTGGTATCGAACATCTTCGGATCATCGGCCAGGAATTGAAGACCATTGCTTTCCGGTTCATCTCAGCTGATATGCGTGAATATATCATGATTGCGGCATCGGCAGCGGGCGCTGCGAACGAGCCCAAAACGTTCTGGGACCATGCAGGGGACTTCTGGCAGGGGCTGCAGACCGGGGCGAAATCCGTAGCAAATTCGGTAAAGGATACGGCTACGTCCTTGGTGGAAGACCCGCTTGGCACTGCCAAGGACATGGCCTATAATGCAACAATCGGGACGGCGGAAGAGATCATCGACACGGCGGTTTGGGGAGGCAAAATGATTTTTGATGCCGATACCCAGGAGAAATTGGCGGCAGACGTCGAGGCGTCGGGTGGCGCGTCCAATTATATGGGACAGCAGGCTGCCATGATCATGGCCGGTTTAGCCACACGCCGGATCGGCGTGAAGACTCACCCGCACCTGAAGCATGATTCGGGCGGGGATGGGGGGACAGGGACACGGACAGGGACCGGGCAGGAGGGAACGGAACAATCTCCAGTCCCAACAAAGCCGGGTGGAGGAAGTAATCCCAATGATTTTGTTAACCCGCACTCTGAAAAGCACATGTTTGATCCAAGCAAGCCCTCAACCCCTAATCGTACACAATATGGTCAAAATGTTGATGTAGAGGGATTAAGGCAAGAAACCATGACTAGTCCTGATAAAGCATATTCAAACTGGCCGAATCCTAATAACCCAAACACTCAAAGAATAACTAAGTATTATAAAGAGTTTGACGGTAACATTAGTACACCTGACACGGTAACAGGAAGCCATAGAGTATTTGAAAACTTGGATGACCCTACGAGAAGTTCCCATTTTCCTTACTTTCCAAGAAAATAAATTTGGGTGGTGTAAAAATAAAATATGAACGACTTGTTGTATCATGCTTACTTATCTGAAGGTCATGAACACCATGCTTCTATTGAAGAGATTATATCAGGCGGCATAAACTTTATGACAAAATCAAACAACCGATATAGCAACGGTGGTAGGGTGAAACTTGAGATTACAGAACGGTTCAGACCTTTCAATACACCAGATTGGGTTAACTTCAGTGAAGCAGTCGGAGTAGATCTGGTTAATCGTTTTACTAAATCCTTTTGTTTCCCGGTGTTTACGGATAGGATCCTAGTCTTTGATGGAGATATTTCTCTTTCTATATATGATCAAGCATTTTATGAGGATTTGAAGGATACCGATGAAGAAGCACTGAATTTTGATACAGGTGAAAGTATTGAACATTGGATAAATTTGTATTGGGGGAGTCTGATGACACTTGAAGAATACAATGAGACAAAACCATATTCCAAGCCGGAAGTATTAGTCTTTGACTCCATTCCTAAAGAGATTATTCAAGTATGTGAATAAATTTTTGAGCGTTAACGAATGAATTCATCCACCGCCGCATCACGAAAAAGGTAGCCACCATCATCACGCAGGTTGAGGTCAACGAGGCCGACCATAACTTCCGCGAGCCTTCGAAACCAGTGGGTTCCTTCTTCACCCTGGAGCAAGCCGAGGAATTGAAGCGCGAGCATCCCGAATGGGTGATGATCAATTTTGCCACAAGTTTATTGGCGGAACAGGTGGATGCGGAAACGCTGATTATCACAACGGGCGTGCCCCAAGTATTCGTGAATTTCGGTACGCCGGATCAGAAGGCGCTGGAAGAGGTCACCGTTGACGAGATTAAACAGTATGTGAAGGAGGGGCATTTTCCGAAAGGCAGCATGCTCCCCAAAATTGAGGCGAGCCTCAATTTTCTTAAGAAGCCGGGGCGCAGAGTTATCATTACGAACCCGGAAAGCTTAAGCGATGCCATCAGGAAACAGGCCGGCACACATATTGTGAGTTAATGGTGCAAGCCGTTGGCTAATGAACCGCCATAGCCACGTTTTTAGAACGAAGACCCGAGAGAGGGAAACTTTGAAAAAAAGTGCCTCTTTCGGGTTCTTTGCGTATATATTAAAAGATTACTCTTCCAAATCATAAAAAGAGGAAAAAACACCATATATTCGAATATACTCTAGAAACCATAAGAAGAGAGGGATACGCTGATGAATATGCAGACGCTAGCCGAGAAAACGAGTGCTGGCTTGTTTAACGATATCCTACAACGTGACTTTTCGCAGGAGATGATTTCGGAATTGGAACAGATGAACGCAGTCCAATTGGAAAACAAATTGAAAGACATATTAGCAGTACCAATAGATATATCCAAGGAGAGAGTATTCGAATATCTTCAACTGTATTATTCAGCATCCTGGCAGAATCTCTTCAAGGAGCTGAATGTGCCCCGTGCTTTAAGTCTTTTGGAAGTCGGTGCAGGTGATGTCATTTACATTCCCAAGGCTGTAGACGCCTATTCTCATGAAGCGGGGTCCTATGTGACGGCCAACCTCAACAGGGACCTGACACGAAATTTCCAGGAGAAAACGAAAGGAATGGACGTCAGCATACGGGTTGTTGAGGACGATGCCGCCAATATCGGTTTATATTATCCGGAGTCCTCTTTTGACGTTGTCGCTTATCATCACGCCATTAACGATATCATCCAGACCATTATTGCTGAACGTGAGGGCATGGATACTGTAAATCAAGATTGGTGGACGATCGAACCTCTAATGCTGCAAGCTGTGATGGATTATCACCGCAAGGGTACGCTAAAAGATGCAGCGTATCAGGCGTTTATCCAAATCATAGACACAAGCTGTAAGCAGTTAAAAAGCGGAGGATACATGATATTCGATAACATTACTTATGCCGGATATGATGAAATGGGTTATTCCTCCGAATTTCACAACGACTATATACAACTGGCTAGAAGCTGGATCAGCGAAGCGAATCTAGGTCTGGAAGAGATCGAAGTCGATTCGTATGATAAACAATGGTGGATGATATGGAGAAAAGTATGAGCTCCTTATCGAAGTCATTGTCAGGGGGGATTTAGTAGTGAGTAAGCCGGCTATGCAGGTCGCTCTGGTCGTCGGACCGGATTGCGATATGGAGAGCCAAGCCGTAAGGGCGGCTCTGGAGTATTTCGGGGTGCGCGTCTTTACATACTGGATCGGGAGGCCGAATGATCTGATCTCCGTCTTGTCAGGCGATGATCTGTATGAAGGCACCGATATGATGTTGTTGAACTTTCACGGGGACGAGGGCAGCTTGATCATGCCAGAGCTCGGCGAAGAGGTATACGAGGAGGATGAGCCGAGGGGCGGCTTCGGGCCCGGCGAGATTATGCGATATGCGAAGCTGGACGGGAAGACGGTGATCGCGAACGGCTGCTCGCTGGGGGATCCAGCACTGGCCGACGCTTTCCTGGAGCGGGGCTGCAGGATGTATATCGGGCCGGATGACTATCCGGACGGCAACGATGCGCTGATGTTCGTTCTCCGGCTGTTCTATGAGATCGTTCAGCAGGGACGGGACGTGAAGGAAGCCTTTGCGCAAGCGGTGGCGATGAGTGGCGAGCTATCCATGTACCGGCTGTATGAACGACAGGAATCATAGATAAAGATTCTACACCCCTGCTGAAGCTGGCAGGGGTGTGGTGTGTGTGCAAATATAAGTATGATAGAGTACCTCTAGTATCTAGGTTCCCCGTTCTATCCATTCTTCTCCTCGAAATATTCCTGATACTGGCTCGGAGTGACGTGGGCATACTTCTTGAAGATGCTGATAAAATACTTGTAATCACTGAATCCGATATCCTGCGCGATGGTATAGACCTTGTTGTCGCCTGACTTCAGTAACTCGATCGATTTCTGGATGCGGTAACGGTTAAGAAATTCATTGAAGGTATAGCTTGTCTCTACCTTGAATTTCTGGTTCAGGTAATAGGCGCTTAAGCCGAGCTCTTCCACGAGGTCATGAATGCTGATCTTCTTGGCATAGTTCTCCTGTACATAGGCGATCATTTTGGACACGTATTTCGAGGTTTTGGTTTCCTTCTCCAGAAATTTGCTGTTCAAAATCTCTTCTTTTTCCTGCGGATGATTCGAAATCACTTCATATTTGCGGATTAAATCCACTTTGGCTTTGGCTGAGTCGAGTGCCGCAACCAGCTGTTCATCCTCTAAGGGCTTCACCAGGAATTCGGTGACGCCTAACTGGAGTGCCTGCTGCGCCAGGTGGAATTCATTATAGCCGGAGATAATGATGCTGCTGAAGGTATGCTGCCGGAGTCCTTCCCGAATCATCGAGATGCCGTCCATGATCGGCATGGTGATGTCGGTTATGACGATATCCGGCTTCAGCTCGCAGATCTTCTCGTAGCCGTCCTGTCCGTTCAGTCCTTCTTCAATAACGATGCAATCGTATTGAACCCAATCGATGCTGAACCGGATGCCCCGGCGAATCATATCCTCATCTTCGACCAGCAGTACTTTAAACATGATATTCACTCCATTCGTAAGGAATCGTAAGGACGACACAGGTGCCTGTTCCTTGCGTGCTGTCAATATGGATGCCGGATGCTTCGCCATATAGAAGCACCAAACGGCGATGAACGTTGTACAGCCCGATATGCTGCGTCGTGTTTGTCTGGCTTTGCAGAATCTGCTTCACTCCCTGCAGTCTCTCTTTACTCATGCCTTGCCCGTTGTCGCGAACCTCGAGAATGAGCTTGCCTGCGGAGGTGTAGATGTTAATCTCGATCAGCACATCACTTTGATTCTCATACCCATATTTGATAGCGTTTTCGATAATCGGCTGCAGCAGAAGCTTGGGGACGTATACATCCAGCGTTTCGTCCGCTACGGTAATCCGATAGTCCAGCCGGTCATTGAACCGGATTTGCTGCAGCTTCAGGTAATCCCGGACATAATTCATGTCATTCTTCAGCTGGACGCTGCGATCATGTCCGATGCTGTATCGAAGCAATCGGGATAGAATCAGCACGATCTCCTGGGCTTGATTCGCGTCAATCTTAATGGCATAGCGCAGCGTTTCGAGCACATTAAAAATAAAATGCGGATGGAACTGCGATTGCAGCTGCTTCACTTCGATAATCGTTCGGAGCTCCGACAGCTCTTTATTTTTCTCGATCAATTCCTTCAGCCGATCCAGCATCACGTTGTACTCATTGCCGAGTATTTGAAACTCGTCATTCGTCTGAATGTCGACATAGCCGTTGAAGTTCCCTTCGCGCAGCTGGGCCAAAGCGTGTATGAGTTTATCGATCGATTCGGAATTGCGCGCCGACATTTTGTTCGCCAGGAACTGGATCAAGACCCACAGCAGCAGGCTGGCCGCAAGGACAAAGAAAGAAACCGTATAATAGGTGTACTGCTCCGATTTGTAGGAATTCAGCGTAATGACTTGAATCGGCGTGCCAGGAATTCGTTTGGAATATTTGTAGTACTTTCCCCCGTTCAGCAGAACATGTCCCTTGTTATCGACCTTGGGGTTGAATTTGTTGAGCACGCCTTTGGTCACATTGCTTGTCGTGGCAATAATGGTGTTGTGTTCATCGGTGATCAGGGCGATTTCATTGTTTTGCTCGAAAATCACCTTCTGGATGTCCGATTCGTACAGCTGATAGATGATATAGCCTATCGTCTGCTGGTCCTTTACGATGGCTTTGCCGAACGTGTAGCTCGTATCGCGGTCATGCGAATAGCGGAAGCTGTTCATTTCGGTTAGCGTGTCGCCGGGCCGCTGTTCAATCCGGTGAATGAGGTTGCCGAAGGCAAAATTGGAGTACAGCGCATCCGCCGGGGCGGAACTGGCCAGGAAGACGCCATCCGTATTGACGATATGAAAAATACTCTTGATCTTCTGCCGATTGTTGAAATCATAGAACTCGGAATATACTTGTTCGCTGCCCAGATGGGAGCTTACATAGTTGATCACGGTGGGAGATTCGGCCATCCGATGAATCTCCTCGTCATACTGCCGATATACGCCGGATATGGACTGGCTGATGGACTGGGCGGCTTCGGTCGTTTTTTGGGTTAAGTTCAAACGGCCGTTCATAATCGTGAACGCCAAGAACAATACGATTAAGATGGAGAAGGGGATCATCGTATAGACGCGAAACAAATGACGGGTGGATTCCTTGAAATTACGATAAGGTGTTGGTTTCATGCTGCCCTCCATCTGCGATAAGAACCTCGATCCTATTATACTGACTTGCGGTTAACCGCAGATAATCCAAATACATCCAAGCGGCCCTTCATGTTGCAGGCGCCGGCTTGGATGTAGGTCTACGATATGATTACATTTCACATCTACATGGAAACTTCCTTTTGTCCGGAGAGCTTCAGGAAAACGAGCAGCGACACGACCGTAATGACGGTAAGAATCGTGGACAGTGCCGCAGCCACGCCGTAGTTTCCTCGAATGACCTCCGTGTATATAGCAACCGTGACGGTCTTGGTTTTGCCTGTATACAGAATGATCGAAGTGCTTAATTCGGTAATGATGGTAATCCAGCTCAGGATCGCGCCGGAGACGACGCCTGCCAGCATCATCGGAAGCGTAATCCTGAAGAACGTCTTCATCTGGGAAGCGCCCAGGCTGATCGCCGCTTCTTCGATCCCGTCGTTAATCTGATGCAGAATGGCTGCGCTGGAGCGTATCGTATAGGGCAGACGCCGGATGACAAACGAGATGATCATGATGACGGCCGTTCCGCTTAACGCCAGCGGTTTATTGTTGAACGTGATCAATAGGGCGATCCCCAGTATGGAGCCGGGAACGATATACGGGAACATCGTGAAGATATCCAGCGTATTCGTCAATGCATTCTTTCTACGAACGGTTACGTAAGCAATCAGTATCGCCAACAGGATAATGACGACCAGGGAAACGATGGCTAGGAAGAACGTGTTCAGAATGACGCCGCCAATATTACTGAAGGCATCCCGGTAGCTTTGGAGCGAGAACCCTTCAACGAAAATTCTGCCATTGGATTTCAGGAACGAAGTATAGATGACATAGAGCTGCGGCAGCAGCGCGATTAACGTATACAGATAGATAACCGCATGAGCCGCGATATTACCGATGCCCTTCTTCTTCTTGGCTTCGATCGGATGCAGTGCGCTCATCGTAAAGGACTTGCGATTGGCTACGAATTTTTGCAGCAGGAATATCGTGGTGGCGAACAGAACGACAATGACGCTGATCGCCGCCGCAAAGCCGTCATCGCCGCCGACCTCACTGATGAACTCGTTAAAGATCAGCACGGGCACGGTCTTGTATCCCTCGCCGATCAGCATCGGCGTACCAAAATCGGCGAGCGCGCGCATGAAGACGAGCAGGCCGCCTGCCAGCAAGGTTGGCGTAATGAGCGGGAGAAGCACTTTGCGCATTTTGGCTAAGCCTGTATAGCCCATGCTCTCGGCGGCTTCCATCAGCGATTGGTCCATATTCTTGAGTGCGCCTGATACATACATGAAGATCAGAGGGACCATCTGCAAGGTTAAGACCACTAAGATCCCCGTAAATCCGTAGATATCCGGCATCGTAATGCCGAATGTGCTGCTGACGAATTTCGTAATGACGCCGCTTCTTCCGAGCAGCAGGATCCAGGAGTAAGCGCCAATGAACGGAGCCGACATCGACGAGATCAGAATCAGTACGCGAATGGCCGAGCTGCCTTTGATCTTCACCGTAGCCATGATATAAGCCAGCGGCGTTGCGATAATCGCGGCAAGCAAGGTTACGCTGACGGTCACCTTGACGCTGTTGAACAGGGCATTCAAATAGTAGGGCTTACTGAAAAATTTCGTGAAATAGGCAAGGGAAAAATCGCCTGTCGTGCCATTGTACACACTTTTGAACAGCATCGTAAACAATGGCAGGGCCAGAAACAGAATATAGAACACAAAGATCAGTAACGAAATGTTGGTCCAGACATCGAATCGTTTGCGCGTCTCTCTCATAGCCGGGCGCCCCTTGTATAGTTCAGTTCGCCGGTCGCATCATAGACATTAATTTTATCTTTTTTCACCTTGAGATAGATGACTTGGCCAGGCTCGAGGATATGGGACGTTTTCGATTCCTGCGTGATCTCCACGCGTTGACCGGAAGCCAAGTCTACAAAATAATGGGTGTTCTGCCCCAGAAACACGCTGTGTACGATCGTTGCTTTCATGCCAGTCTGGTCCTCGGTCAGTATGAACTCTTCCGGCCGAACCGAGATTTGAACGTTTAGCGTATCTGCCTTGGCATCGGATTTCGGAACCTCGATGTTAGACAGCTCCTCCATATAGCCGGAGCCGAATTGCAGGGCATAGCTGCCTGCGGATTTCGTTATATTGCCCTCAAGAATGTTGGTCCGACCGATAAAGGTTGCAACGAATACGTTTGCAGGACGCTGGTAAATTTCCTGCGGCGTTCCCAGATGCTGAATCACGCCGGATTTCATGACCGCGATGCGGTCGGAAACCGCCATGGCCTCCTCCTGATCGTGCGTGACGTAGACGGTGGTAATTCCGACTTCCCGCTGAATGTCTTTAATCGCGTTACGCATGTCGACCCGAAGCTTGGCATCCAGGTTGGATAGAGGCTCATCCATCAGCAGGACGTCCGGCCGGATGACGATGGCTCTGGCTAGCGCAACGCGCTGCTGCTGGCCGCCGGACAGGTTCTTCGGCATGCGGTCTTTATAGGGCTCGATCTGAACGACCTTTAGGATGTCATCAACCTTGGCGTTAATCTCGGCCTTGGATAATTTCCGATTCTCCAGCCCGAACGCGATGTTTCCTTTGACGGTTAGGTGAGGGAAGATCGCATAGCTCTGAAAAACCATCCCGATATTCCGCTTGCCCGGTTCCACCTGGTTAATGACGCGCTCGTTAAAATGTATGGTTCCGCCTTCAATGCTGTTGAAGCCGGCAATCATGCGCAGCAGTGTCGTCTTGCCGCACCCGGAAGGCCCGAGAAGGGTGAAGAATTCACCCTTCTTGATCTCCAGGGACAGCTCGGGAATGACGGTTGTGTCGCCGTATTTTTTGATTAAGTCTTGAATGGTTATGGTTACGCTCATGGTTGTCACCTGATTCTATAGTTTATTTAACGCTAGTGAACAAATCGACATAACGCTCAACGATCTCGGATTTATGCGCGCTGACATAGTCCGTGTCTTCATCGATCATGTGGATCTCTTCATAAGGCTTCATGTGGTCGCCAAGCTTGGTACCCTGGCGAAGCGGGCGGTTCGTTAATTGCGTGCCGAACGCATCCTGGGCTTCCTGGGACAGGATGAAGTCGATGAATTTCTTGGCGTTGTCCATGTGCGGCGCATCTTTGATGATGGCGGATCCCGCATCCAGGAATACGGCGCCTTCTTTCGGATACACGATTTCGACCGGTGCGCCGTTCTTTACATAGGTGCTGGAAGGGTCTTCGTAAGTAAGGCCGACTACGTATTCGCCGTCCGCCACGCTTTTGTGGACGGCGCCGGAACCGCTGGCGATTTTGCCGTCCAGGTTCTCGATCAGTTGACCGACATAATTCCAGCCCTGCTCACTCTCATAATCGCCGCCCATGGCTTTCAGCATGTTCGTTAACTGTGCGAAAGCAGAGCTGGAGCTAGCCGGGTCGGCGGAAGCAATCTTCCCTTTAAGCTGCGGGTTCAGCAAATCCGCATAACCTTCGATTTTGATATCGCCGATCAGGTTTTTGTTCACGAGCAGCACGCTGCCATCCGAGATATAAGGGGTAGCGAAGCCCGACGTATTGCGGTGTCCTTCCATTAAATTCTTGTCTTCAGGCGATACGTAAGGCTCGTATAAAGCTTCGTTTTCGCGGAAACCGGCCATCGAGCCGCCGAACATCACGTCAGCGTATGGGTTCTGCTTCTCGGACTGTAAGCGCTTAATAATTTCGCCGGTTCCAGCCGTTACCAGCTCAACCGTTATCCCGGTCTGCTTCTCGAACATCGGAATGATGGTCTTGATGATCTCCTCGCTGTTTGGACTGTAGATCACGAGTTTATTCGACGAACCCGAATCGGACTCGCTGCTTGCGCAACCGCTCAGCGCCCCTATAATGAGCACGCAGGTTAACAGTAAAATCGACAGCTTTTTCATGTAAAATCCCCCTTGAACAAAGTTCATTTCGTAATTGCATGTTCATTGTAGCAAGCTTGGTACCGTTTACATAATCCCATAATCCGCAAACATCGTCTAAAATTCGCAACCTATTTTCGATTAGAATGAAATCCGAACCGGCATATTTTAAAGAATTCTTTTAGATCTGTTAGGGCAAGATATGGTTTGGAGCAACGTCCGGCAAGATGGAGCTGTTCCTGTCACAAATTTCAAAGGAGTGAGATGGATGGCTAATAAAAACGATCGTAATCATAAGGCTGATTCCGACCGCGACACGACCAACATGGGCGTTGACGCTGGAGAAGCAATCGGAACAGCGGGCGGCGGCGTCGTGGGTGCTGCTGTAGGTTCCATACTGGGTCCGATCGGCACGATTGCCGGTGGTATCGCAGGCGCAGCATTGGGTAACAAAGCTGGCGAGGCTGCAGAAAATGACGACAACGATTCAAAATAAACGGCGTTAACACTACCATCTGCACGAGTAAAATAAGGGGGCCTGGGGAAATCCAAGTGTGCCCTAAATTATTTGTAGCTGTATGGTTTGACAAAGAACCGCGCTCCTGCGCGGTTCTTTCATTTTACATATAAGTTCTATGTAGCGGTAAACTTCAATTCCCTTCGCTTGACATACCACTACGTGATGTAGTAGGTTGTAATCACTACACGATGTAGTAATAAGTTCGTTATGGACGCATAACGACGTAAAGAGGTGTTCACCGTGAACCAGGTTCAAAAATTATCGGATACTGAAATGGAGCTAATGGAGGTGATTTGGGAGAGCACTCCGCCTGTCACATCCACCGAATTGCTCGCACTGTTTGCCCAGAGAGGAAGAGAATGGAAGGCACAGACCATGTCCACCTTCCTGTCGCGTTTGGTGGACAAAGGGGCACTTACGGCTACGAGGGATGGACGGACCAATAAATATACGCCGCGCATTTCGCCTGAAGATTATAAGCTGATGGAAGCGCAGCACGTCCTGGACGGATTATATCAAGGCTCGGTTAAAAACCTAATTTCGGCTTTGTATGACGGCGAAAAGCTTTCAGATGAAGATATTGCAGAGCTGAAGCAATGGTTCTCGCAAAAGTAGGGGGTGCTTATGAATACTATTCTTGAATTGCTGTTTACCCTTACCGTTGCCGGAAGTGCCGTTGTAGCCTGCATTCTTGTACTGCGTATCGTATTCATCAATACCTTTCCTACAAAGTGGCGCTATGGAATTGGCAAAATGGCAGTAGTCTTTTATCTTTTACCCGTCGTCCTTGGTATTCAGTGGATCTCACCGCTTTTTACATTTAGTGCAGTTCCCGTTGTGAACGAGTTGCCTTCAACTGTGCAACATGCGCTGCCCGGTCCATATTCAGGGACTGGTTTGGAGCCGCTTATTCCGGCAAAGACCATCTCAGTAAACGTAGCCCTGCCCCTTATTGTCTTATGGGCACTCGGCGCTATAGCTTTTGCTGCATGGCAGATGTATTGTTATCGCAGATTTTTAAAGAAACTTGAACATTCGCGTGTCACCGTTCCGATAAGCAGCGAAGCAGCGAAACTGCTTTCCTTCATCAAGGAAGCCATTGGTGTGAAAAGCAGCGTCGGGCTTGCCTACAGCTCCATCATTCGGAGCCCTGTTCTTGTCGGCCTGTGGAAACCTACCATTTATCTCCCTATAGAGAATACCGTTAACATGGACATGGTAATCCGTCATGAATTGATCCATCTGAAACGGAAAGATTTATGGGTCAAAGCGTTCACGCTCGGAGCAAGCGCCCTACATTGGTTTAACCCTTTGATGCACATTCTTCGCAAGGACCTTCATGTATGGAGCGAGCTGTCTTGCGATGAAGAAGTCGTGAAAGAGATGTCCCATGCCGAGCGGAAACGCTATGGGGAGACGATTTTAAGCGTCATGGCAGGGTCAAGGAATTTACCCGTGCAATTCATTGCCTCCTTATCCGGTGACGGCAAACAATTGAAAAGGAGATTAATGATGATGCTGAATGTAAAGAAACAAAAAAAGAAAACAATGTATCTCACGTTAACAGGGGTGTTTTTGGTTGCTGTAATTAGCACATCAGCAGCGGCATGGGCTTCTAGCAATACGCCTAAAGTTATTGAAAATGAGGCTGGTCATGCAGAAGCTCAACCAACAGAAGCGGCCCCTAGAGCGGTACCTTCTGAAGTCGTAGTTGAGAATAAAGGAAGCCATGTCGTGGATTATCCCAAAGAAGCTCGTCCTGAAGCTGCAGCTGAGAATGGAGGAGAGGATGTTGTGGCTTATCCGGAAGAGGCTCGTCTTGTGGCTGTCGCTGAAGGAAGCCATGTCGTGGATTATCCCAAAGAAACTCGTCCTGCAGCTGTAGTTGAGCAAGAAGGAAGCGATGTTGTGGATTATCCAACAGAGGCTCGCCCTGCAGCTGTAGTTGAGAGCGAGGGAAGCAATGTTGTGGATTATCCAACAGAAGCTCGTCCTGTAGCAGTTGTTGAGAATGAAGGAGACGATGTTGTAGATTATCCGCAAGAAACTCGTCCTGTAGACTAGGGTTATAGGAAGTCTCAGCCAAACGAGC
Organism: Paenibacillus sp. HGF5; assembly: GCF_000204455.1. NCBI lineage: Bacteria > Bacillati > Bacillota > Bacilli > Caryophanales > Paenibacillaceae > Paenibacillus > Paenibacillus sp. HGF5. The sequence goes on from NZ_AEXS01000087.1 coordinate 15,330, forward strand.
CCCCCGAGTACTACCATTAAGATAAGATCCACGACGCTTGAAGAACTTGCTGAGTGTGATTGATGCTGATAAGTGACGCATTCAAACATAAACGATGAACGTTAACTAGAGCAAAAACGAAAGAAGAGGGTTCTCCCTCTTCTTTCACTTTATATAGAATGGCATCAGATCGCATTGATAGCTGTAGCTGTAAATGCCAGCCTATGGTACGATGTGAAGGATTGGCAAGCGAGCAAGCTGGCAAATCGTCATACGATCATAGACATGGGATTGGGGATAACATCTTGAGGACGTTTAAGAAAGTTTACATAGAAATTACGAGCATTTGTAATTTGGCCTGCACGTTCTGCCCGCCGACGGAGCGCAAGGCCAACTTCATTAAAGTGGAGGACTTTGCGAGAAGATTGGATGAGATCAAGCCGCATACGAGTTACATTTATCTGCATGTGAAGGGAGAGCCGCTGCTTCATCCGAAGATCGACGAGCTGCTGGATATCAGCCATGAGAAGGGGTTCAAGGTCAACATCACAACCAACGGCACGTTGATCGCGAAGAACCGGCATAAGCTGCTGGGCAAGCCGGCGTTGAGACAGATGAACTTCTCGCTCCACAGCTTTGACGGACATGTCGGCTCCACGGACCGTGAGGGATATTTGCGGGACATCCTCTCTTTTGTGCGGGATGCGGAGGAGCATAAGGTCATCTTCTCCTTCCGTTTGTGGAATTTGACGCAGGACAACCAAACGAACCTGGAGAAGAGCCGAAACCGCCAGACGCTTGAAATTTTGGAGCAGGAATTCAATTTGGACTACCGCATCGAGGAAAAGGTTGAACCCGGCGGTGGCGTAAGGGTAGCCGAACGCGTCTACCTGAACCAGGATTATGAGTTCCAGTGGCCGAGCTTGTCGGCCCCGGAGGATGACGGCAAGGGCTTCTGCCATGCGCTGCGCAGTCAGGCGGCGATTCTTGTAGACGGGACGGTCGTGCCTTGCTGTCTGGACGGGGAAGGGGTCATTAACTTGGGCAACCTTCATCAGAAGTCCTTCTCGGACATCGTGGATGGGGAGCGGGCGAACAACCTCGTGGACGGATTTTCGCGCCGGGAAGCGGTTGAGGAATTATGCAGAAAATGCGGATATCGACAGCGGTTTGGGGCTTAAAGGGGAGGCGGAGGAAAATTCCGCTTCTTTTTTTATGCCGATCTATGGTATCGTTATATGTTATGACGTAAAGGAACGGCTTGTGGAAACTCGATGATGAGATGCCCCATCTTACGTGATGCGAAAAATATAGATATTTACCATAAAGGAGATCCCATGACATTTGAAGATTTAAATATATCCCCTGTCATTCTCAAGGCTTTGGCCAAGGAGAATTACAAAGCGCCGACGCCGATTCAGGCTCAGGCGATCCCGGCTGTGCTGGCCGGCAGAGATTTGCTGGGCTGCGCCCAGACCGGAACGGGGAAGACCGCCGCTTTTTCGGTGCCGATGATCCAGCTGTTGAATCAGCAACCCCCTAAACCGGGCATGGGGCGCCGCATTCGCGCATTGGTGTTGTCGCCGACCCGGGAGCTTGCCCTGCAAATTTCGGATAACGTCAAAGCTTACAGCCAGTTCACCAAGCTGCGTTCGACGGCCATTGTTGGCGGCGTTTCGCAGAAGACGCAGGAACGCGCGCTTCAGCAGGGAGCGGACATCCTGATTGCGACCCCAGGCAGGCTCCTGGACCTCATGAATCAGAAGCACGTCGATTTGCAGCATGTGGAGATTTTGGTGCTGGATGAGGCAGACCGGATGCTGGATATGGGCTTCATCCATGACGTGAAGCGAATCATCGCCAAAATGCCGAGCAAAAAACAAACGCTGTTCTTCTCGGCCACGATGCCTGCGGAAATCACTCAGCTTGTCCAAACCTTGCTGCACAATCCCGTAAAAGTCGAGATCACGCCGGTCTCCTCTACGGCCGAACGGATCGAGCAATCGGTGTACCTGCTGGAAACCGGGAATAAGCAGCAGCAATTGAATGAGCTGATGAAGGACTCGTCCATCGTGTCGGCATTGGTCTTTACCCGTACGAAGCGGGGAGCTGACCGGGTTGCGCGCGGACTGAACAAGGTGAATATTACGGCTCAGGCCATTCACGGCGACAAATCGCAAACCAGCCGCCAGACGGCGCTCAACAATTTCAAAAGCGGGGCGACCCGCGTCCTGGTGGCAACGGATATCGCCGCGCGCGGGATCGACATCGACGAGCTGTCGCATGTCATTAACTTCAACCTCCCGAACATTCCGGAAACGTATGTGCACCGGATTGGGCGCACGGGGCGCGCGGGACTGAGCGGGACGGCGATATCGTTCTGCGAAGTGGACGAGGTTCCTTTTCTTCGGGATATCGAGAAGCTAATCGGAAAGTCCATTCCGGAAGTGAAGGACCATGCCTTCCCGATGTCGGGGGCGTTAAGAGCCACCAAGGTGGACCCGGCGCCAAAATCCGGCTCGTCCAAGCCCGGCAAAGGCAAGTCAGCTGCATCGAGACCTGCTAAACCGAAGACGGATGCGGCACGCAAACCAAAGGCCGACGCGGCACGTAACCCGAAGACGGGTGCACCCCGCCAATCAAGACAAGACGCGGGACGTAAGCCGAAGACGGACGCCCCCCGCCAATCCAAGACGAACTCGGCGCGTAAGCCCATGACGGAAGCCGTCACGAATCCATATTCAGAAATGGCACGCAAGCTGAGTTCGGAAGCAGCTTCGAATCCTAACAACGGCCAGGCTCGGAAACGCAAGTCCGGCGGATTCAACAAGGGAAGCAGAGCCGGCAGACCCTCATAAGCGATAGCGGCGAATGGGGAAAATTCCATGATAAAAAGCACCCTTTTCCACCTCGTGAAGTGAAG
>NZ_AEXS01000086.1:0-24078 GCF_000204455.1 Paenibacillus sp. HGF5
CCTTTGTCTTCAGTTGAGTTAACGTCTCCATAAGCAAATTTCTGATTTTGCCAATTCAATAATTGATTTAATAAATGGATCCTTTAACTTAAAGATATTATCTCCCTATTAAGGGCTTTCGATTACCTCAGGTGTGTTATTAATCGTTGGCGGGATCAGGTCAAACCCTATGCTGCATTAGGACTTCGAATCATAAATAGTGGTCTCGATGTAGGCTCTCAAAGTCTTGATGAACGTTCGCATGGCGTATCCGACATATCTGTCGTTGCGGTAAATCAGACAAAAGTCCTGAGATGGCGTAGGATGCCTCAGGTCCAAGACTTTGATGTCTGAAAAGTGAAGATTATCCAGTAGCATTTTCGGCAGAATGCAGGAGCCAACTCCGCTCTGCACCATCTGGAGGAGGGAGGATAACGATAACGTTGTCGTCACCATATGCGGCTGCGAAGTAAATCCCTGGTCCATGCAAAAGCGGTCAATCAGCATGCTGTATTGATGATCAGGCGGGAACATGACCATCTTCAAGGTCTGCAGTTTGTTTAAGGGGATGAAGCACTCCGTGGCAAGAGGATCATTCTTGCTTACCGCCAATGAGAACTCCTCGTGATACAGGGGAATAGACGTGATACGTGTATCGATAACAGGGCCAACGGTTACGCCGAAATCGATGGTTCGGTCCAGAACTTGTTCTGTTATTTTCATGGTCTCCAGAAGAGACAGTGAGATGGTGGGATAGGTCTGATGGAAGTTCAGTATAAAGGCTTTAAACATGAATTCCGCGTCACCGGGCAAAACGCCAATGGATAACGATCCGCCTTGCATATGCTTCAAATCAACAATAGCGTCGGTCGCTTGTTGTAGATGTTCGAACATGGCAGCAGCATGTTTTTGAAGAATCGCTCCGGCTTCAGTTAGTACTATTTTTTTCCCCACGCGATCGAATAATAGCACCCCTAACTCTTCTTCCAATCTCCTGATCTGCTGGCTGATGTTGGGTGGGCTGACTCCCATCCTTTCGGCTGCTCTCGTGAAGTGAAGCTCCTCACAAATCGCGATAAAATACTGTAGTTGTTTTAACTCCATTACTAACACCCGCTCTCACATTTTTGCATGACTGAATGAATGTTCAATGGTTATTGTCATGCCATCTTATTTGTCTGTCAATGAATAATTGTTAACTCATACTTAACGTTTCGGTAATGCCCACTGCATTGATGGTAAGATCCATGAGAGCTACACTAGGAACATATCAAGTGTCTCACTATAAAGGAGGGAATCGATGTGTCTGAAATGATTATCAACACGGCAAAAACCGGACGTCAATTGGTGCTGCAGCAGGTAAAAGTTATCCCTGAGGAATTGTTCGACATTCAAGCGGCAGGTTTCAACAATACAATCCGTTGAAATCTCGGCCATATGATTTATTGGATGGATAAGTATTCTCCTTTAATTTTTGGCTCCCCCTCGGCCATACCGGGCTCGTATGAAGCGCTGTTTAACACAGGAACAAAACCCTTGGACTGGACGTTTGGTCCTCCATCGAAGGAAGAGTTGGTCGAAATGTTAACGGCGCAGTTGTCCCGCATATCTGATCTGACACCTGAAATGCTGGGCGAGAAGCTTTCTGCTCCGTTTTCATTGGGACCGTTCCAATTCTCCACCCCAGGCGAGTTGTTAAACTTCACTCTGATTCACGAAGCTTTTCACCTTGGAACGATATCAAGCCAGTTAAAGGTCATGTCGCGCTAACCAAGGAATTTTTCCTTCGTTGGTATCCCGACTATTGGAATCCCACACCACTTTGCTAACCTATAGGTTGTTGAATGAAAAAATGTAAGGAGCACTTCACCGTAGCGATATGCTCTTTACAGATTGAACTATCGTTTCCCGTTAGGGAGCCTAATGAAATTCCATGGAAATATAGTTAGATACTTATCTAATCGGTAATCGGCTCATGTTCTTGTCCTTTACGGTAATCGGTACAAGTTCTTGTCCTTGGCTTGGGACAAGAACTTGTACCGATAAAATAAAAAACCGCTAAAATAGCGACTTCAATGGGAACATGTTCTTGTCCTTCGACAAATAAGGAAAAAACTTCCATAAACAACAGGTATAACTGAATTTCAATTTTCCCTTTTCCATAAGCTCTATGAGGAAGTGCTTCGAGGAGGTTGATGTTTCCACAATGACAGATCTAGAGCTGAAGAGTCAGATCAAAGGTGTTCCATTTACGGTAATACAAAACGGAGTCGATAAGGAAATAGTTCTTGGGTTTAATGAGGTAAAATTAAACAGAATATTTTTCAGCTAATTCCATTTGAGCTTTTCATGGATTGTTATGTCGTTGGAAAGCCCCGCAAAAAAGGAAAAACTCGTGTTGCAACTAAAACACGAGTTTTTCGATTTTCTGTTGTTAAAGTAAAAATGAAATTAATATTTATGTTGTTAATAACAAATACATTTTTGAAACTTAGATTATGGTAGTCCTCCTCACATCTATCGATGCCACATAAATACAGTTTTTTTCAAATTATCCATAACCAACATCATAATTCTAACGTTATCTATAGAGAGAAGCGCTTAAGCTCCTTTCAATTATTTAGATCTGATCTAAAAAAATAAAGGTTGTAACCAGGAGCAATTATTTACAATCTCAGTCAGGCAACACATGAGAATTACTTTTCATTATGCTTTTTGAAATATCCAGGTCATCCATGAGTAAAGCATAAAGGCAATTTCATCAGTTATATTGTCCTTCCATATTGAGATGCGCTAAGGAGTATTCCGAGGACTAGATCACTGAGGACGCAACTACGACTCTGGATTAAGAAAACCTGTAACGTTTGGTAAAATATAGGTTACTCCTTCGATTCACTTATGGTATTATAATCTATGAAATACATAATTAAACAGAGAGGATGAACGATTTGAAATTGTCTTTAATGTCTAAATTACGAATCAGGGGTAAGGAGAACAAAAGATTGAGTAATAAGTTACGAATAAGGACTGTTATTTGCGTTTTTATTGTGGGTATGGTTGTTGGAACAATTTCGTCTGTTGTATATGCGGCGCAAGCATTTAGCGTTGCGAAAGCATATGGCCCCATCCTCGGTTACCGTTATCAAAATCAAGGCGAAGTTAAAAATGATAGTGGTGACTTTAGCTATGTTGGAGGTTATGCACATGTTGGTAATCCTGCAGGTACCAGTGTTCCAACTGGCTATATGGGTGCAAAGACTAAACTCTACTACAATGGTAGTTTGTGTGCCGTGAATGATTGGTACTATAATGAAACATCAAATACTGTGAGTATGAGAATTCCTGTGGGCGGAAACTGTGGAAATGGTAACTACACAGCTAATGGTTCGACCAGAGCATATAATGGTAACGGATACGATGAATTCACAATAAATACAACTCCTGCAATTCGAAATTATTAAGATTGGATGGTGAACGTAATGAAGTTTAGAAAGAAAACAGTACTACTTGGTGTCACTTTTGTTCTTGGTGTAACTTTAGGAGGATTGCAATTTGGTTCTGCTATTGCAAGTACACTCACTCAAGAGCATACTCCCGCATTCCCTGTAAACGAGAAAGGCGAGACTTATGGATCTGCAGAAAACGTGGAATCAAATGCAGCACCAGATTTAATTCAAGCAATTGGTGTTGATGGCACTCACGGGTATGTACGTGCAGAAGACCTGGAAACCGAACCGCCCAAAAGCCCTAAAGAAGCATTGTCTAAACAACAAAGCATTTCTTTGAATAGCGTTCGAACAATTCCGTTATACGATATTAATGGTAAACAAATAGGTACATTTAATATCCAACAAGTAGGGAATAGTGATTCGGTTGAAATTAAGACAATTTCTGAATAACCTATGATCCCCACCATTGTAGACTCAAGAAATTATCTAGGCTTAAACTGTCGTCGATACTCTATTGGCGACAGTTTTTTTTATGTTTACTGTGTCAATGATCGATGTAGCGAATGCATTCATTAATAGATCTAAATTACCGACCGTGAGGATCTAAATAAACAGGATTGAATTCAACTTGAGGATCTCGATTCTCACAGAAATAGACCGCACAGAATCGAGCCCGATAGACTTAGAAACCTATCCAATTTCTCATGATAAGCATCAATGATGTTGTCTTTAATCACGTTGCCGGCCTATATCCTCTGCTGCTGCTTTTTAGTAAAATGTTGCGGAAAGATAAAGTAACGCATCGTTCACCCAAAAATGGAATTACTTTCAAGTGTATTTACAATAACTGATTGATTTTAAATTTTTGGTTATAAAATTAAAACTATATCCAATATTTTACATTTTTATTATGTACGACATTTAACGTGGAGGGATATTAAATGAAAAAGAAGTTATTCATTTCGTTATTTGCAATAGTCATCGCTTAAACAGCTGCGGTAGGGATGGCCTTTGCAAGGGAGCAATCAAGATCGTCGTAAATGGCGAACAAATTAAATCGGATGTTGCCCCGCAGATGAGCAATAATCGAGTAATGGTGCCAATAAGCTTCATCTCGAAGGCTCTGGGTGCTAATGTAAGTTGGGACCAAAAGAATCAAACAGTTTCTATAAAGAGTAGTAATTCAGACGTACAGGAAAATGTCTGGAAACAAAACCTTGATATGTCTAGCAGTGGCTGGTCACAAGTTAAAAACCTTATTGCCCTTTATATCGTAGGTTTTGATACTCGTGATGATAAGTTAATCAAATCAATTTCCGTTGAAGGATTTGACATGATCCCTATCGGCGGTATGTATCCATCCATTATTGATTATGAGATTGTCGATGCTCAGCAAAGACGCTTAAGGTTAGAGTAAAAGTAATCTTTGAAGAAGAAAAGCTCTTTGGAGAAGAATGGGACATTGAAATCGCTCAAGGCAAAATTAAATCAATGAAAAAAGCTAAACTGTTTGATGTTAACGAATATACGGTAATCCCAGGTCTTACTTATAAAAATAAATAAATAAAAAGAGAGCCTCTATCACGAAATAGAGGCTCTCTTTTTAGTCATTTAGGGTGCTAGAGTCTGTATCGCAATAACTCCAGGAGTAGAGAGTGAACCAGCAGTCGATGTAGTAAGTCCGTAGGTCGCCGACGCGTTAGGTGCTAGTGTAAATGTCACAACCTGGACCATATCTTGAGTAGAGGTCCCAACTTTTAGTGCGGGGACACGAACAGCAGCATTGTTATGCCATTGGATAGCCCCTCCAAATGGTTTTACTCGCGAAGTAACAAACACCTTAATTTTCCGACTTTCTGTTGTTGATGTATTTTTGAAAGATATATAAGTTCTTGTTATTGAGTTTCGACCAAGAACTTATAAACTTCAAACAAAAAAGCTGCATTTTATGCGACTCTGAAAGTACTCATATTCTTTTCGTCTGACAGTGTATTGATCATATCAAATGGTTCATCAAGACTCCACAATTAAAGATATCGTTGAGGTAATCCCGGCCTCCCGATGGCCAAAGTATGGCTTCCTTCGCCTAATCCGAGCACGAATCCCCAGTTCTTTCATCAGCCGGTAAACACGCTTATGGTTGACGTTCAAGTCAAAGGTTTTCTTTAGCCAGACACGAACCCGTGGGTATCCGTAAATGCCCTTTAGCTGGGTATGGCACTCTAGAATTTTCTCTTTCAGAGCCTACTCTTCGATCTGTTTGGGCGTTGGATTATTCTTTCTGGCTGCCCATTTGTAGTAACTACTTCGAGCGATACCTGCGTGTTCACACAGCAAGGCCACGGGGTAGTTACTGGTTAGCGCTTCGATGGCTTGGAAGGTTTGACGTCGCTTTGCTCTTGCCCCCTTTGCAGTTCCCATAGCTTTTTTAGCAAGGCATTTTCCGCTCGCAGCCGCAGGACTTCTTCCTCCAAGGTTTTGGCCTTCTTCGGTCTCCCATTCTTCGAACCCGTCGAGGTGCCCCTCTTTTCCTTGAGCCCCTCAATTCCTTCTCGCTCGTAGTGAGCCACCCATCTTCGAACCATCCTATCGTCGATGCCCAAGGTCTTGGCTACCGTCTTGTAGCCAAGACCTTCCTCCAGGAACATCGCAACAGCCTTGCGCTTGAATTCGATGTCATATGTCTTTCGTATTTCGCCCATGAAAAAAAATCCCCTCCAAGTAGACTTAATGCGCTTTTTACACACTGTCTACTTAAAGGAGATAATATCTAATCAGCGGCTTCAATGTTACTATGTTTTTGTGACCCGACTTTTTGAGGACAAGAACATGTACCCTTTGCAATGGCTTGCTCCATTAACTTCCTGCCGATGCCCTGATACGGTTCTCCGCGCTGCCTGTAACGGCAAGTTTTAGGGCCATCCTTTGTGGGATGGCCCTTCGCTTTGTTCAACTATCCTATATCCTTAGGACAATCGTTACTTTTTCTTTACTGGTATCCAGATCTCACCCTGTGTATGCCCTGGCATTCCATAATACATTTCGAATTGAGGACCCTCAACCTGTTCGTATCCAGATATCGGAAACCACTCGGTATATACTCGTTCCCATAGTTTTTGTAAATCACATTGCGGCTCCGGGAAAATAGCCCATGTTAAAGCTGGAACAGAAAGCTTTGTAAATCTCTCGGGAATTTCAAGTCCCTTCGGTAAATGATAGCATACCATGTACTTGAAAGATTCCCCCGTATGGTCATATAAGGCAGCGTGTAACACGGTATTACCAAACCGCTCCAGCAGCTCGTTCATTAGATCCACACTGCCGTCTTCATCACATTGTTTACGGAACTGAGGAACATCAGTAAATGCCGTTTGCAAATCCTGACTAACTAGACCATAAACGCCGAACATCTCAAAAGCCCCTCTTTGTTCAATCAGGTAATTCATCTCGACATCCCCTTTTATTGAGATATGAAAGGACATTCGAGGATAGGCTTTTAAGGAAACGCCTTTATCGCGCGCAGATATCGGCATGATCCCATGGAGATTCTTGAACGCCCGTGCGAACGCTTCCGGCGATTGGTATCCATATTTCATGGCTACATCGATCACCCTTGCATCGGTTGTCTGCAGTTCAAAAGCCGCCAATGTCAATCGTCGACGTCGGATGTACTCAGATAACGTGATTCCAGTGATGAACGGAAACATTCGTTGAAAATGATACGTAGAGCAACAAGCGATCTGTGCTATGTCATCAAATGAGATATTGTCCGCCAAATTCGTTTCGATATAATCCATGGCACTTTTCATCCTCTCCAACCAATCCATCGTTCTCCCTCCCTTCGAGTTAAATATTATCGCAAATAAAAATGACTTGCCGTGCATTTCCTGCACGAAATTGTCTTATCAGCATCTTTGACATCCCCTGAAGACCGATCCCAATAAAATCCGATGTATAATTAACATTGAGCTTTACTGCCAGTTAGTTGAATAGAAGCAGCTGATCACATTGATCTGCTGTTTTCTTTGTTACGAGGATGGATCATTCCAAAAACTAACGTTTAACACGCTTCGCCATGAATATATCTGGTTTTCCAAAACCATTAGCGTCTGGCAAAACACCTACTACGGAAAACCCTATCTTCTTATAGAATTCCAAAGGGTGGTCCTTCTTGTTTTGAATCTGTTTCAAGTTATCTAACACTTCAGGATAGAGGTCTTGTTCAAAAAGAGTTGTACTGTTATTCTCATCGTCTGATCCAAGGAATATTGTAATACCGCCCTTTTCTCTGACACAGTTCTCAAAGTCGAGTACCAACGCTTTTCCGATTCCTTTATTGCGGAAATTTTTATGAACAATTAACGGGTGAATGTCCCATACGTTTCCGTCATAACTACTGGATCCCGCTATCCAACACATATCGTTTAATTGTATCCATTACTCAGGTTGAAACAAGTCAAATTGATTACCATACAAATCCTCAAAACCGACTCCTTTTCCTCCTGGAACTGGAACTGGTTCTCCGTGAAACACGACACCGCATTCTTTCATTTCATTATAGTCTCTTTCGATGTCATCTGTTTCAAACATGATTAGGACTTGTTCAGCACTCTGTTTACCTATCAGAGCGATTTGATCCGATGTGTCCGCCTTTACCAGTTCAAATAAGGTTTCATTCCCCTCTCTCGGAGCGACCGTCAGATATCGCGTTCCCTGTCCAAATTCCATATCCGAGCATACCTCAAAACCAAGTCTTTCCGTGTAAAATTGTTTGGCTTCCTCCTGATCTTTCACTAGAATCGTAAGTTGGGCTGCTTTAATAATCATGTCCCCATTCCCTTCCTTCTAATTTGACTTCTGACTGCAATGAATAAATTATACATTCTATAGAAGGAATAAGATTCTTATCAATTGCGAACCTGTTCATTCTAAAAATAAATTTTCTGACCAAACATCTGGTCCCTGCGACATATAGAAGAACCTTGCGAGTTTACCAACGATGGCCATTAAATATATCCACCCCATTGCCTTTGTCAGCCATTTGCACGCCATCCGCCATCCAATCGGTTGTATTATTTGTCAAGGTACCTTGGTTTGCGTCGCGCACTGAAATTCCATCTCCGCCAGTCTATACAAGTTCTTGTCTCTCGACAGCTCGCCATCCATGACATCATATCGGGGTCACCTGACACTATTGTAAAAGACCGCCAAAAAGGCGGCCTACATTATGCTTTTCTTCAAACGGGGATCCAAACTTCGCAAATCGTTCCGTCCATTCGTACTTCTCCATACATGGAACGCTTCACTGAGTTTCTATGCCCTTACAGAAGTAGATACACCTACGTCTAAATCTTCGTATATATGCACCACGACACCGATGATGATCTTGATCAGCTTTCGATGTGCGTACCTCTTTACATCGGCAACTATTCTTTGTATACGGTTTTTCGTATCAGATGAATCCAAGGCTTTACCTAAATCCCTCATGTAAATGTAAGAAACGCTTCGATCGAAATAATTGTCTAGTTCATTCCAACCTCATACGAAAAAGACCACACTGGGCATAACGTATAAGTTATCCCAATATGGTCTTTGCTCTGTTCGTTAGAGGTCTGCTATTGATCTCGAATCAGGCAGTGGGCTCTGTGAATGCTAGCTTCACCTGAACCTCTTCCTCATCAAAATGAACGGTGAGCCTTAAGGTTTCACCTTCTGGCGTTATCTGGCTGCGGGCTCCTGCCGCGCTTTGATCAGCAACTACAAAGCCATTAGGGACATAAACCCAGTAATCCTCTGCTGTGCCGGACACGCCCTTCAGTTTTAATGTTAACTCGTCGTTCAACCATTGCTCCGCTTTTACACTGACCGCATCCATACTTACATGGCGCGAAGAAGCCATCAGCATCGGACGCCCGATCACCGGGCGGACAGCAAGCAGCTGACAGCTGCCAACCTCAAGCTCCCGACATGGAATTGAAACGGTATATCTGCCCAGGTACTGCTTCTGCCAGAAATCGAATACTGCATACTCCCGGTCCGGATCGAGTCCGAGCTTCTCCATTTCCACAGATGAGGCTTGTAAAGCCTCTGTAGCAAAACGACTGGCTACACACCAGTTTCTGTCATCCGTTTGTATATGAATGGCCCATAAGGTGGTAAAAGGATGCTGATCCATTTTGTCTAGATCATCCGCATTTTCCTTAGCATTTGTCCAGGCAAAAGCGGGCATGATCAGATCGAGCGCCCCCGTCTCTGCGGTAACCGTTTGAAGCGGAGGAAGATTGCGCTGGATCATACTGATTCTTTCATCATTATAATGTTCCGGCTTGTCGCTGATCATCAGCAGGCCTCCCGTCAGCGAAACGAGGGATATAACCGACTTGGCCCATTCCAGCGGTGCCCGGACGCAGACATGGTCCGGATCATTCAGATAGAGGATCCGATGCGTATGGAACCAGCGCGCCGTTTCCACAAGCTGCATTCGGATTGCCGGCCAGCTCGGACTTGAGTCCGTAGCTACACGGCAGGCGTCGGCAAGACCCACGGCCTCGCTAAGCACACCCCAGCAGGAGAGCAGATATGCATCTTCGCCAATATGCTCCTTCGCGCATTCCAGAAAAGCTCTGAATTTCGCCTGCGCCTCATCGTTTGTAATCAGTCCAGCCCGAACCGCTTCATGCAGTCCGTCAAATATCAAGTGACGAATAGCATCGGTTTTAAAGTAAGTGTACCCGGCATCCCTCAAACCTCTATAATAAGGAGCCACATGCTTGGCCAGTGTTTCGGGAGAGCAATCCAGCACATACTGAATCCACTTGCCCTTAATCGGACTTCCATCTGCATCCTTGATGCAAGCATTCCCTGAAGATGCAAAGTCCGGATTGGTCACAACCGCATTCGTCCAAATCCCCGGCTGCAGTCCATAGGCTTTAATCCCAGATACCAAGCCTGCGTGTCCCGAGGGGAACTTTTCATTGGTTGTCAGCCACGCATCAGCAACAATACCAGTGGCTTCAGGCGGAACCAGAGGAAGCTGGTAGCCGTCATCCAACTGCACGTATTCAAGCCCATAAGCCTTGAAGTGCTCACTGACAAAGCGGGCTGCATCTATAACATGTTCCTCCCGAATGTCAAAGCGATATGCTTCCCATGAGCACCATCCTGCCACAGGTTTTAAGTCTGGCCGCCATTCCCATGGCTTATGGTAAGTGAAATTCAGATGCTTACGGTAATATTGCATGCGCAGATTGATGACCCACGGCGTAGTGCCGACTCTAACATCGATTTCAGCAAAGGAATTTCCGTCCTCCGTCGTTTGAATCCGGTCATGAACCCATTGCCATTCGGCGCCGTGCCAGTCGATCAACAAATCCAGCAGCACATCGTACAATCCATTGGCACCGTATAGGGTCGGCCTCCCACTCTGCCCAAGTATCGCTTCTCCATCTCCCGCACGCCGGGGCCGCATGTTTATTGCATCACGGCTGAGTTCGAATCGCACGCGTACAGTCTGTGGCTCATCAAAGGCCAGATACAACTGTTGAATGAAAGGATGGGTCTGTAGATTCCCATCTGAAACACGGCGGTAATATTGGTTGCCCTCGCCGGGAAGCTGAATTGAAATGATCGTTAGCCCATTGTATTCATACTTCAACTGGTTCGTTCCCTCGTCCAGGAAATGGTTGGCCTGACCGCATGGCGGCTCGACAGAATCAAGCTTATACTGCAATTTCATAATTTATTTACAGCCTCCTTCATTTTTTAAGAGGTTGTCTAAAAAGCCCGCTTCCTGATTCACTTTATGATCAAAACCGACTTTTTAAACTCGAACATTTAAGTAGCACCCACCTTGGCTTCAATCAAGTCATCCCTTTACCGCACCAAGCGTAATGCCCCCAACAAAGTACTTTTGAAAAAATGGATAGACGAACACAATGGGCAGCGTCACCACCATAGAGGTTGCCGCACGCAGCGTCAGTGGAGAAATATTACGGTACTTGCTGTACGCAAGCTGCTGGTCGGCAACCTGCTGCAAAGCCTCGACCTCAAGCAGCAGCCTGCGAAGGTAAACCTGCAGCGTATCCCAGTTTCCGTTCGAATTGTACAAAATCACGTCAAACCAGGCATTCCAATGTCCCACCGAGCTGAACACGGCAATGGAGGCGAATACCGGAAGAGAGACCGGAAAGATAATGCGAAAATAAATGAGAAGTTCCCCTGCCCCATCGATTCGTGCTGATTCAGAAAGCGACTCCGGCAAATTCTGCATATAGGACGCCATAATAAGCATGTAATAAGCGTTTAACAGGCTTGGAATCCAGTAGACTTGAAATGTGTTAATCAAGCCCAGCTTCATCATCAGCATGTAAGTCGGAATGAGCCCCCCGCCAAAATACATCGTGAATAAAAACAACAGTCGCATCATTCTTCGCCCTGAAAAACCACGGATCGTTACGATATAAGCCAGCAAGCCGGTCGTAAATACACAGGTCGTTGTTCCGACAACAACCCTGAGAATGGAAATGCCTAATCCCGAGAGCAGTTGTGTATTTTGAAACAGCAGCATATAGGAGTCCAGCGAAAACTGGCGGGGAATGAAATAAATGCCCCCTCGCGCCGCATCAGCCCCGTCGTTTAAAGATAGGGCCAGCAGGTTGATAAACGGGTATACCATCAAAAAAGACAAAGCAAGCATAAAAACCACATTGCATAGGTCGAATACCCTGCTCCTGAGGCTGGGCTTCAAGAACGATTGCTCCAATTCCTCTCCCTCCTCAAAATATTGAAGTATCGAGCACCTTCTTAGAAATTCGGTTCGCACCGAACACCAGGCTTACGCCAATAACGGCTTTCATCAGTCCTACGGCGGCCCCGTAGGAATAGTTGCCCAGCTGGATACCGTATTTGTAGACATACGTATCAATGACTTCATAGTATTCGCGGGTTTGTGCGTTACCGATCAACAGCTGTTGTTCAAATCCCGCATTCAAAATGCCGCCGATTCCCAAAATCCACAGCAATACAATCGTCGTTCGAATGCCAGGCAGCGTAATATGCCACATCGCCCCCAGGCGCCCTAATCCGTCCACCCTGCCGGCTTCATAAACCTCTGAGTCCACACCAGCCATGGCAGACAGATAAATGATCGTTGACCATCCGACGTCCTTCCATATGTTTGCAGACGTGATAATCGCCCAGAAGTATTTTCCTTCCCCCAGAAAAGAGACCGGCTTGTCGATCCATCCCAAACGGAGCAGAATATCATTTAGAATGCCTTCGTTGCCGAGAAGTGTAAATAAAACACTGGCTACGACGACCCAGGATATAAAGTGCGGCAGGTAGGATATGGTTTGAACCACTTGCTTGAATCTTTTTTTGCGCAGCTCATTGAGCAGAAGAGCCAATATAATGGGTGCAGGAAATCCGAACAGGATATTTAATCCGCTAATGGCCAGCGTATTGCGCAGAACATAACCAAAATCGGGAGAATCAAAAAATGCTTTAAAATGCTTAAGTCCCACCCAATCGCTCGATAAAATAGATTTGCCCGGTATATAGTCAACAAAAGCCATGAGTATCCCGTACATCGGTGCATAATTAAACAGGATGACCCATGCGATCAACGGAAGGCAAATGAGCCACAGATTTCGCTCCCGGTACAATGTTCTCTTCCAAGATGCCCATTTCGCTGAGCGAACTCCAGTCTCGGGGGTGTGTCTAAGCATTGGATCATTCATTCCTAGAGCCTCCTCCCTCAAATTTGCCTCCGTACTACTTCCATTCCTTCATTCGTCTCTGATATTCCTTGGTACGGTACCCCTCGATATCATGCAGACCCGCATTATTCAGCTTATCGCGCATCTCGGTGAACTTGGCTTCGGCATCAGCCTCGCTAGTCGCCATAACCGACTTTGCCCAAAGCGTCTCCAGCAGCTCATCGATCTGCGTGTTGGTCACAGCAAGGGGATCGTTACCTGGAATCTGGATCACGCCCATCGTATTATCATAAATCGTATCTTTTAAATTATCGTTCATCAGCTTCTTCCACTTCGCCTCGTTGTTAAAGTTCTGGTCAAACCAATAGGTGCTTTTTCCGTCATCCTTCATCGTCCCAATGCCTTCAACCAGCGTGAAGACCCCTTGTCCAACCAGGTCGCTATTTTTAAAATCATAAGTGCCATCAATTATGCGCTTCTTCATGGTATCTACCCATT
The DNA here is from genome assembly GCF_000204455.1 of Paenibacillus sp. HGF5. Taxonomy (NCBI): domain Bacteria; kingdom Bacillati; phylum Bacillota; class Bacilli; order Caryophanales; family Paenibacillaceae; genus Paenibacillus; species Paenibacillus sp. HGF5. The sequence continues at coordinate 13,643 of NZ_AEXS01000086.1, forward strand.
CGATTTTTCCGTCCTTGTAGGTCCATACCGACTGTTCTATATTCGGAACTCCCCAGCCTATAATTCGGGTTCCAAGATCCGTGATCGAGAAGTTGAACCACTTCATGATGTCTTCCGGGTTTTTCGCTTTGTCTGTAATGATTGTACGATAAGATCCTCTGCCATTCAGGGCAGTCAGGTTCGCTGATGCTGCGGACGTTGCTTTTGCTTTCACTTGAATGAAACGCTGCTCATCGGTCCAATCTTTATTCGCCTTCTGCCATACCTCATGACCGGCATTCCATGACACCCACCAAGAACCGATATGACCCATGATCCGTTCAGCCGAGAACTTCGCCTTCCAATCATCGAAAGTATTGATAAAGCTATCCGGGTCAAGCATCCCGTCACGATAAATCTGATTCATGAACTTGGTGAATTCAAGCCCCTCTGACGTGTTGACCCAGTGCGTATTGGTACCGTCTTCCGCAATTTTATAGCCGGCTTTCAACCCCCACATTCCAGCCAGGGTCGGAACCACTGTCGTATACATCGGAGAGTATCCGGATAAAGCATACGTTTTTTCACCCTTACTGTTCTTCGGATGCGCCTCCTGCATCTTTTTCAGAACCTGATAATACTCCTCCGGTGTACTAAAATCAGGCGACCCCATTTCCTTCCACCAATCGTAGCGGATATGGGCTGACGCGCCTGGTATCGGCAGGATGCCCCAATAACTTGGAAGCGCATACAATTCACCTTTTGAATTAAGAAAAGTCTTATATAGATCGCCCAGCTGACTTTTTATATTAGGCGCAGCTTTATCAACATACTGGCTGAGTTCAACCGCCTTGCCCTGTGCGATCCACTTGGCAGCCTGCTCGTCACTTAGGCCTGTAATGACTTCGGGATAATCACCTGAGGCAAGCATTAGATTCAGCTTCTCGTTCATATCTACGTCGTAAACAATTTTATTCAGCTTCACGTTAAACTTCTCCAGAAGGAACTTTTGCATCATTACACTGTTCTCTTTTACCGTTTCCGGATTATCCTGCCCCGCATAAAAATTGATCTCCAAGGCCTTGTTCGGAACTTTCCAGCCATATTCGTTTGTCTTTTCTTCACCGCCGGTTTCAGCTGCAGGTTGGCCTGGATCTACAGCCGATTCCCCCTCGTTATTGCTTTTGGAGCATCCGGACAGCATCGTCCATACCAGAGCACATACCAGCACCAAGATCATACCCTTCTTCATACCGCACCTCCTAGAATTATCAATGATACGTTCATGGTACATGAGGGCTTTTTCAACGTATATGGCAATTCTTAACGTCATGTATCATTTCTTGCACAAAATAACCCCACAATCGTGGGGCTTTTTTCATGGTTTCTATAAAAGGAGTCAAAAAAGTCGAAAACTCGCTCCCTTTTATATATCCATGAATACGTGTGTGTTTCTGAACTCGCTCGGTGTCATGCCGGTATTTTTTTTAAATGCCTTGGCAAAATGATGATAATCCGAATAGCCAATCCGTTCCGCCACAATGTGAACCCTATTCTCCGGATTTGTTAGCAGCTGCTTGGCTTTTTCCATGCGAAGACCCGTCACGTACTTCATGAAGCTCATTCCTGTTTCCTCTTTAAAAAAACGGCAGAAATACGTAACCGACATCGAGACGCTGTCTGCTGCACTTACGAGGGACAAGTCACTGTTCTGAAAGTTCGCATTAATATATCGGATCGCCTTCCGGATTTGTAGAGACTGCCCCAGGTTCCGGAGTTGAATAACCTCCGTGAGCATACCCAAACATGCGGTTTGGAATTTCTCGTATAGCTTCTCCAATGAATGGTGCTGCTCGGGCTCCATGGCTGAAGCCGGCTTCAAAGACAGGCCGCTCATTTCCGATACCTTCTGCGATATATAAACCAGCTGATCGACATAAATCTGTTTAGCCAAAACAGCATCCATACCGGATGCTTCTACCTTAAGACGGAATTGTTCGAGTTCTTCATGGAGTCCCTTCTCTTGCACAGTCCATATTGATTGGATGATTTGTTCTGTATGAGCCAAGAAACTCCACATCTGTTGGCTGCGGCCTGCTAATCGCTGAGCGTCTCTCTCATGCCTTTCATAGATTCGCTGCAGCGTTGACAGAAACTCGTCCGGATGGATCGGCTTCAGTAAATAATCAGTGACATTGTGACGGAGCGCCTGCTGTGCATAGCTGAATTCCCCGTAGCCTGATATGACGATAATCTCCATCTGCTGATAACGCTGTTTGACTTCAGCAATGAGCTCCAGCCCGTCCATTTCCGGCATGCATATGTCCGTGATAAGAAGATGAGGGGGATGATAATGTATCAGCTCCAGCGCTTCCCTGCCATTGGTGGCTTCACCGATGACGCTGTAAGTTGTTCCCGCACGCTCGATCAAAGCCCGCAGGCTCCGTTTGATCATTTTTTCATCGTCAACTGTGATGATATTGAACATATGCCTCACTCCGATCCTAGATTGAACTCAAGAGGTTGTTCAAAAAGTCCGCTTTTGATCACGAAGTGAATCAGGAAGCGGGTTCGACATCGAATCTTGAATTCAGCCGGGCCTTCTGGTGCTCACGTACTAAGGCGTACGCTCCGCTCCTCAGTCCCTAGCTTCAATCAACCTTCTCAGTGCTGAAAACCGACCTTTTTGAACACTTACTTAAAGGGGTAGCGTAATACGGATCACTGTACCATTCATATCCGAACGGACAATATGCAGTCCGCAGGCGTGTCCATAAAACAGCTGGATTCTGCTGTGAACATTCCAAAGGCCTAAGCGTGCTCCATCCAATGTTTCATGTTCAATCCCACCTTGAAACAGACGATTATAATAATCCCTGACCTCTGGTTCCATCCCATGGCCGTTATCCGCCACATCAATAATAAAGAGCTCAAGGTGCCGTTCAGCACGAATATGCAAGGATCCGGGCTCCAACTTATGTTTCTGATAGCCGTGCCTGAATGCATTTTCCAACAAGGGCTGAAGCATCATTGGTACAGCCATGATCCGGCTTACTAAGCTTTCATCCATTTCAATATGGACCCGCAGGTTTTCAAAACGCTCCATTTGAATATCTAGATAGTCATTAATATGAGACAGCTCTACGGACAGTGGGACGGTTTTGGCATGGTTTTCTACACTATAACGGAAGATTCGCGCCAAAGAATGCACGACCCGGCTAATCACCGGAATATTTTCAACGATCGCGTAAGAATTCACAATTTCGAGTGTGTTGTATAAAAAGTGAGGATTGATCTGGTACTGGAGTGCTTGCATTTTGGAATCCAGCTGTTTGAGCTCCATTTCCTTCTCCTTCACCTGTAAAGCAGTTACCGTGAGAATCAAATTGTTGATTTCGTTCACCATCGCATTAAATCGGCGGTATAAATATCCGATCTCCCCTCTTTTATTCTCAGGAGCGTGGACGTCAATATTCCCAATCTCCACCTGCTTCATGAGCCTCTGCAGTACAATAATAGACCTCGATAAAGAAAAGGAAACCGATAACGCAACCACAATCCCCACTGTGAGGGCGACAGACCCAATGATAATGGTCGTATTCCTAAGCTTGACCAAATCACGGTTCACCTCGACCAGAGGCGTTTCCGAGAAGAATATGAAGCCGGTTAATTCGGACCTGCCGTAGGTAACAAGCATTTCTTCACCTGTGGCATGCTCAATATCACCGCCTTCACTGCTGTTTTGAATACGCTTCCAATATGACTCAGGGATGTTTTCTCTCCATTTGCGATGGTCGGGATAATACAAGTACCGCCCCTCGCGATCTGCAATCCATACAAAACCTGTGTCGCCTAAAGTCACGTCTTCTGCAATGCTGCTTATATTGTTCAGGCTGAGATCCACAATGAGAACACCCCAATGCTGTGTACCCGGGCTGAAAAATTTCACGGCCATCGTTAGCAGCCTGACATCGTTATATTGTTCCATGCCCACGATCTCGAAATTCCCCGGTTGTTCCAATCTCTGAACAATTTGCGGAAACCGTTTCTGCGCGAATAAATTGCTGTAGCTTGAAGTAGCAACCCCTTCCTGTGATACGATCGATATTCCGTAAATATCCGGCCGACCAACCATGACATTGTAGATCATTTTGTTGACCGGTCTTGAATAGAGCAGTCGCTCATACGGCCCTTCGCCAGACTTGTCCAAAAATTGGGCAGATGCGCTTTGGGCTGTCATGGGCAGCGTCAGTTTAACCATTTCCATAAAATATGTATCCACGCGGCTGCTCATTTGATTCGTAATTTGTCGGCTCAATTTTATTGTGTTGTCCTGAATCGTCAGCGTGGTCATGCGATACCAGTAAAATCCCACCCCTGTCAGCAGTATGCATAGAATGACAAACATAACGATAATCTTTTTGCTTAGCGAAAAGGATCTCATGGTTCCACCCACTTGTCGGTTGTTCACAACCTCATTGTATTGGCTTCCCTGCTGGTTAGCAATAACGCTCGTGAACCATTTATTCGTTTTAGATTGTAGGGCTCCTATCGCGTTCTAGAATATTAAACATTCATATGTCTATCGCATTACCGATCTTGCATGCATAAGCTAAGTATTATTAATAGAGGAGGTGAAGACGCTATGTCTAAGTTTCTCAGCTATCTCGGCGGAGTCATTGGTGGTTTCGGCCTAATTTACGTCCCAGTTTCGGAATTACTGCCAAGCCTGGAACCTGTACTTGACACAGCAGGCATCATATCTGTGATTGTGTTCTCCATCGCCTTAATCGTTAATGGTGTGCGTTCCTTGATAAGCAAAGCGTAACGGATTAGCTCGCTACTAAGATAGAGATATATTGACATTTGGGAATAGGGTGCCCAGAGAATCTATGAAAACAGGGAGCAGCCTGCCGAGCGGCGTTCTGCTCCCTAGTTATTGCACTTTCGTTTCCCGATAGCTTATATATCGTGCATCACACATATTTCCATTGCAGCAACATGACAGAACCACACGTTGAATTAATGACGAAGAAAAATATTCTAGTCATTGTCGTTTTATTGATTATTGCTTCAACTTTTATTTTAAATGAAAACTTAATCAGTAAAAAAGAAGTTGAGGTTAATTCGAACTGGTTTTATTTCAAGAGTACAGAAATTGGATGATACACTTGCTCAAACCAGTGAGATAGAGTCTAATAGAGAAATTGAGCAAATGTTTGATTGAGGCTGCCCGATAAGGTAGTCACATTTGAGTCAAAATCCTACAATGTGGCCACTTTTGTGTCATTAGACACCAATAAGTTACAAGCTCATTTATGGAAGGGATCTCCGCACTGACTGTAACGGCAACTTTTTAAGGCCACTCCTTGCGGAATGGCCCTTACTTTCATATATTGAACGATCGTTTCCGTAGAACAGTTGATTCTAGTCTCTCGAGTCAAAGTAATTGATTGGCCGGATCTCAATCCCCCATCCAAACTGCTCGCCTGATGCCACTTGTACAGTTGGATGTAAGGAAGCAATCCGGATAGCTTCCTCCATGTCCCGTGCTTCTATGAGAAAAGCACTACCGATCATCTCCTTCGTTTCGATAAAAGGACCGTCCACAACCTTCACTTTCCCATTCGCCCGCCGTAAGCATTTCGTTTCGGATGCGAGACCAGCATCGATAATCACTTGGCCGCTCTTGTAGAAATTTTCTAGGTGGGGCGGACATTCGTTCATTATAGCATCAATCTCATCCTTTGGGCGGGCATCCATTTTATCTGACTCCAAGTAACCCAAGCACAGAAATTTCATTTCATTTCATTTCTCCTTTAACGTGTGAGTTTGAAGCATTCTTTCTTGCTTCTATTTGATTGACGAACGGTATATAAAAAAATCGACATACCCTAGAAAATATTTCAATAAAATAATCTTTATCTTTATTTAGAGCGATCTTCCGCAGGTTTGCTTTTCAAAATTTCACTTTCAGCTCATTTAATAGCAAATTTCAATCGCTGTGTTTGTAATGAACTAACGTTTCCCGTTAGCTTTACGGGCTACCGATCACCCCAACCACTTTCCCCTTTGCTTTAGGATCAAGTTACTCACCCACTCATTAAATACTTTACCGAATTATACCGCAGTTCTAAGCTTTAGTGTGAAAAAGAGTTTTATACAACTTGTTCCACAACCTGCCCGTTAGCTTAATGAATTGCATGGAAACATAGTTAGATACTTATCTAATCGGTAATCGGCTCATGTTCTTGTCCATTACGGCAATCGGTCTCCGACATGTTTAATCCTCTCATTTCTCTCTTTTAACCATCTTATGACATCGAATCATTTCCTGTTAGCTTAATAGCTACCCATCTCACCCATAACACCAAATTTTTTGTTACCTGTGAGAAGAAGCCCATTTAATGGACTTTTCTAAGTTTCATCTTATCCTTCTTCCCCATGCCCACAATTAAACTAACGTTTCCTTGTGGTAGATTGCTTGAATAATCAAATACAAAAATATGGTTACTGTATGACGATTAAATAGAAGAGCGCTGCTAAGACAAAACGGTATAGAGCAAACCATTCCAATCGAAGTCGCTTAATCAGTTTGATGAACGTCACTACTGCAATCATTGCCACAAGAAAGGATGTCGTAAAGCCAATTATCATTAGATAGAAATCCTCAGAATTCAGCAAATCGCTACTATCGTACAAATCCAACAAGCTTGCACCAAACATAACAGGCACGGAAATAAGGAACGTAAAATCTGCGGCGGCTTTTTGGCTAGTACCAAGCAAAAGACCACCTGAAATCGTTGAACCCGATCTCGAGAATCCCGGCCACAAAGCCAAACATTGGAACAGTCCAATCCCGAAAGCTTGTCTATAATTTATCCCATCCATCGTATCAGCGCTTTCAGTTCTACTACTGCGTGCAGCGATGATCATCAACAAGCCACCTGCAACTAGACCTATCAAGACGGGGGTTGGGCCGAATAATTGGCTTTTTATTGTGTCCTTGAAGAGAAGATATATAATTAATGCTGGTAACATAGCCAAAATCATATGAACTACATTTAAGCCTTTACTTTGGGAAAAATCCAATCTAATCAGATTAGCACCAATCTCCAAATATCTTTTCCAATAAAGAATTAGAACTGCCATCACCGCACCCAATTGTATAACGATTTTAAAAGTTATTGCGGCGTCTCCCTCAAAGTTAAGTAAATTGCCTGCTAAAATAAGATGTCCAGTAGACGATACTGGTAAAAATTCTGTTAACCCCTCTATTATGCCAAGTATTATTGCTTTAATTACCTCAGTCATCTGTGGATACCCCTTTTGGAAATTTGGTTGGTGGCAATAAACTACACCTCGTTTAATAATTTCCAGTATAAGGGGGACATCTAGGTATTCCCATCGAATAACATAACAATATTCAATGTAGTATTACATTATTGTCACATTGCTCATTATTTTAGTCTTAATCCCCCCTTTGACTAGCTAATGGCAGGAAATCGATGAGATTGCTAACCTTGACATGAATATATACACTTCAAATACCCTTCAGCCCGCAGCTAACATTAAAACAATGTTAGAAAATCTATCTTCCCAAAATACTGCAATCTCCAAGTCCTTTTGAATTCTTGTTTGCTATCCAAGAAACTCATCTATTGATCAGTTCTACATCCAGTCTTCAAAATTATCATTTAGAAATTTAATCTCACGCTCATAGTGGGCCAATTGCCCTTCCTCAACCATTTTTTGATAGGCCGGATTTCCATTGGCAGCACCCACCAGACACCAGTTGGTTGATTGAGTACAACTGAGTTCCATAAGGGACTTAATCGGATATTCATTCAACCCAATAAATGCTTCATCATAATTATCAAAAAATTTACAGATTCTTTTGTGTTGGATTGTTGCAAATAATTCATGATCTCCCCTTCTTCAAGGAGAAACGCAATTGCCATACTATGATTTTGAACGGTTTCATTGAAGAACTTATCTTTCCATGCTTTTTGAACGGAAAAATGATCTGGAGTGTACCCTTTTCTATAGGCTCTTTGTGGAAGTGTAAACCTTGTGCTTACTTTCTCTATACCCTGATCATCACGCACTCAACTGGCTAAAGCCTAAACAAAATAGCCGCATATTATGCGACTTTCAAAGTATCATCTGCTATCTTAAATGAGCTATTTTGAAAGACTGTGTTGATTGACAACCTCAATAAATTCTTTCTTATTATCTACATTGTACTCTTGCGGAAGTAGGTCATAACTTCTTCTGTTTTCTTGTGCTGAAGGAGAAGGCCCACCCGATAAAAATCGTGCTTCGCAGTCTATGAAAAAACTTGGCATAACATAAACCTCACCTTTGATTGCCACATGTTATAGAGTATAGAATACCATTTTGATCCGCGTTTACCCTTCATTGACCGTGCCAAAGATGTAATACGGTTTTATCCCATTTGCAAATAGGCTATCGATTAGCTTGACCAATTCTTCCGACGATAAATCTTTTCCGTTGCGTATCCAAAGGCGAAACAAAGATAGTAATGTTGATATGTAAAACTCAACCAGGTATGGCGCTAAGACATCATTTGTTGGGAAGTCTGCAATCAATTTTTCAAAGGGAATTTCTCTTTTCAGGCGTTCAACAAAATGAACAGAACCATAGTCACCGAGGAGGGCTTTTAGGACAGAAATATCTTCTGTACTTTCCAAGCATTGAAGCGCATCTTGTAAAGTATGCGTAGAAAGCTCCCTGCTTGCCATTTCCTCGTGAATGGATTTTAAGACACGCTCTTCAACGAAATCCAACAACGCATAAATATCCGTAAAGTATTGATAAAAGGTGCTGCGATTATATCCTGATTGCTTGGCAATCTCTTGAACGGATATTTTTTCAATTGGTTTGTGGCAATACAAATCGCAGAATACATTAATAAAGGTTTGCCTCGTTTTGTCCGTCATTTCAGGTTGCTTATTCATGATTGGCCTCCATGTTCTGTTTCATCGATTATGCGACAGATCTTAAAAATCTGATGGTTGATGACCCTATAGTCAATCTATACAATAACATTATACAACACGTTGTTGGATGATCAACTATTTTAGGGAGGCTAACATGAGAATTTTATTCTTCGGTCGAGGCGTCATATCTACCCAATATGCTTGGGCATTCGAAAAGGCAGGGCATACCGTTGAGTTTTACGTTAGAAAAGGGAGAAAAGAAACCTTCGGAAGCCATATCGCGCTTGAAATGTGGGACGCACGAAAAGGGAAGCAGCTCATAAATGAAAACTGGAACGTCACACTACATGAGGAGATATGGCCAAATTACGATCTCATTATTGCGAGTGTCAACACGGAGCAACTTCCATCAGCAGCACAACTCCTATCGACTGCCGCCGGGAACACCCCGATCCTCATCTTCAATAATCTTTGGCAAGACTTAAAATCAGCGATCTCGCCATTGTCTATGAACAAGGTGGTCTTTGGATTTCCAGGAGCAGGGGGCGGCATCACGGACAATAAGCTTAGAGGCGGCTTTTTGAAAATGATATTTCTGGAGAAACCACGGGCAGGCACGGAACAGATGAACAACCAGATCAAAGAACTATTTGAAAGTGCCCATTTTAAAATCAGTTGGATCAAGGATATGCAAAGCTGGCTATGGAATCACTTTGCCATGAATGCGGCGATGGAGGCCGAGGTGTTAAAACGCGGAAGCTTTCCAGCACTTATGAATCATAGTGACTCCTTCGCAAATGTTGGTAAGCATATGAGGGAAATGATGCCCATACTTAAAGCAAGAGGCGCAAAGATGGACGCGATTACTCTACTACTGACCAAGATTCCACCGGCACTTCTCGGCCCGCTTTTTAACAAGGTTATTTTTGCAAAGGGCAGCTTACCGCGACTTTTCGTCGAATACAACAACAGTAAAGCAGGTTTTGCGGTACTTGAAGTTGTGAGAGAAGCAAAAAAGTTAGGCATACCTTTGCCGCGTCTTACGATGGCATTTGAAAATACAGAATATGAAAAAGAAATATAAAGAAGCCTTCCGATGGTTTCGGGCGTACACTAAAGATTTTCACTCAAATCGACTCCAGTTACTTTTGTTCCAAGCTCGGATAAACGGTAGGCTAATTCACCCTGACCACAACCGATGTCACAAATTCTTAGGTCGGCCAGAACAGATAGATTCTTTAGTTGTTGTCAAATATATCTGTAGGAACCCTCTGGCCCCCCCGAGCTCACCATACCGTTATATTGCTCAGCATAACTATCGTAGCTCCCCATATTCATCCTCCTTGTCTCATCAAATTTAAAGTCCTTAATCCGTTATCAAGTCCATTTATATTTCATACTGGTGTTACGTAATCCTGCCCGTTAGTTTAAATGGTGTATAAAAAGCCGCTGATTATGCGGCTTCAAATGTTACTATGTTTTTGTCACCCGACA
>NZ_AEXS01000085.1:0-12702 GCF_000204455.1 Paenibacillus sp. HGF5
CCCGCGCCCTGCCTTCAATATCCTTTACATTGATCATATCCACCATCACTTGCTTGCCTTGCTTGAGGGCTTCCGCTACCGCGCCTTTGATCGTCGAATCGTCGGATACGCCAAGCACCGTAATGATATCCGCACCGGCTTCGGATGCTTTCATCACTTCATAACCGCCGGCATCCATAATTTTAAGGTCGGCCAGCACGCGCAGATGCGGGAACGCCTCTTTAATCGCTTTGACGGCATGAAGCCCTTCGTTAATAACAACCGGCGTGCCGATCTCCACGATATCGATAAACTCCGCTACCTCTGCCACGACTTCTTTTGCTTCCGGAATATTCACCAAATCCAATGCCAATTGAAGTTCCATATTGTCAATCTCTCCTTATGAGCGTATTGGTTAATAACTACACGATCATTGTAGAGTAGACAGTTTACTTTACGGAAGTACGTACTTATAAGTGAGATACTTACGTGGAAGTAAGTAATACGGAGGGACAAGGGTTCCCAGGTTTTCATTTATTTGCGAATCTTTCGTCTCGATGCTGGTAAAAAACAATTAAGCCTGTTTGTTCACTTTAGTCCAGTCTTCGGCTGTGGTTTAATATAGTTGTCAGGCCGGACAAAATGATCGGAAAGGAGGCTGAACGAATTGATTCAGAATATGGAGGTGGCATCTGCGTAAGCGGGTGTCACGTTTAGGGGAGCCCCGTAACCAGGGCTCCCTTTCGTTTGAAATCCACAGAACCGGAGGTAACATGATGTCCTATTCACGTCAACCTGCCGTTATCGTTGTCACCGGCGTCATGGCTTCAGGTAAGTCGACCGTAGCCCAGCTGCTGGCCGAGAAATTTGATCGCGGAGTCCATTTGCGGGGTGACTCGTTTCGGAAAATGATGGTCAAGGGCAGGGAAGAAATGCTTCCGGATGCTTCCGACGAAGCGAAACGGCAGCTTGTCTTGCGCTACAGATTATCCGCCTCCGCTGCCAAAGCTTATGCCGAGGGCGGTTTTCATGTCGTACTGCAGGACGTCATTCTCGGCCCGGCGCTGCAAGAAATGACCGCTATGTTAACAGGCGTTCCCGTGTACGTTGTTGTGCTCAATCCTTCCGAGGATACCATCCTTGCCCGGGAGCAGAATCGAGGCAAAAAAGGCTACGGGGTCTGGAGCATACATGAGCTGAACCGGCGGTTAACCGACGAAACGCCAAGAATCGGCCTCTGGCTGAATACTTCCGATTTAACTCCCGAAGAAACCGTCCAAGAGATTTGGAAACGGATTTGGGATGTGGGGAAGATCCATTAACCTAAACCCTGCATCTTCACGACCGGACTTCCTGGTAAAAAACAATTAAGCTTGTTTATTCACTTCAGTCCTGCCGCCGGCCGTGGTTTAATATAGATGTCCGGCTGGACCAAATGATCGGAAAGGAGGCTGAACGAATTGATTCAGAATATGGAGGTGGCATCTGCGTAAGCGGATGCCGCGTTAAGGGGAGCCCCGTACAGGGCTCCCCTTCATTACATTTATTCATAGATTACGGCTTTGATTTCGTCGCTATCAATATTGTTTTTGTCGTACCAGTAGAATCCCGTATCGATCTGCGGCTCGACCTTCTCTCCTTTGACGGCCGCCACGGCAGCTTTTACCGTCTCGTATCCGATGCCGACCGGATTTTGCGTGATGGCTCCCGCCATCGTTCCGTTCTTGATCGCGTCGATCTGCGCTTTTCCGGAATCGAATCCGACCACGATGATCTGGCCTTCCTTCTTCATCTCCGTCACCGCATTGATGACGCCGACGGCGGAGCCTTCATTCGCGCCGAATATCCCTTTTAAATCCGGATGCGCCTGCATCATCGCTTTGGCCAGGTCCGTCGACTTCAGGTGATCCCCGCCGCCATATTGAATGTCCACGATCTCGATATTCGGATACTTCTCTTCGATCTGCTTCTTGAAGCCGTCGCGGCGGCTGACCCCGGTTACGCTGGTCTGGTCATGGACCACCATGGCGATTTTGCCTTCATTCCCGATGAGCTCCGCCATTTTGTCAGCCGCGAGCGCGGATGCAGCCATATTGTCCGTTGAAGCCGTCGTTACCGGAATGTCGCTTTCCACGCCCGAATCGAAGGCGATGACCGGGATGTTGTTTTCCTGGGCTTTTTTCAGATAAGGTATGGAGGCCTGGCTATCCAATGCGGCAAAGCCGATCGCGCTTGGCTTCTTGTCGAGCGCGGCCTGCAGCATTTCGATCTGCTTATCCACCTGGGATTCCGTCTCCGGGCCTTCAAAGGTAATCCGCACGCCAAGCTCATCCCCTGCTTTCTCGGCACCGGCTTTCACCGCCTGCCAGAACTGGTGCTGAAAGCCCTTGGAAATGATCGGGATGTAGATCTCTCCTTCGGCTGCAGAACCGGCTCCTGAACCGGATCCGCCCTCGCCTGGACTGTCGGTACCTCCGGCAGCGTTATTGCCCGATGAACCGCAAGCCGCCAGCATGCTTGCAGTCAGCAAAAGAACCAGAGCTAATACGGAAAGCTTTTTCATAATGCAATCTCCCCTTGTTTAGACATATTGGTACAGCTATAGATCTTCCGTTACGGAAGCTTCTATCGAGATCAAGCCAACCTACGGCCAACCGAGCACTGGCAGCAGGCCCTAAAGAGAACTTACGCTTTGCGTCTGCGCAAAATATCCGCATACACCGCGAGTATAATAACGAACCCTACAACAACGGTTTGCCATTCCTGGGGCACGGACAGAATGCGCAATCCGTTCGTCAGCACGCTCATGATCAACGCCCCGATCACCGTTCCGATAATGGTACCCTTCCCTCCGCTGAGCGAAGTTCCCCCGATTACGACCGCCGCGATGGCTTCCAGTTCATACCCGGCACCCAGCGCCGGATTGGCCGAGTTCAGCCTCGATGCCATCATGACGCCCGCCAAACCGGTAAATGCGCCGGTTAAGGTGTAGATCACGATTTTCCAGAAGCCCACGTTGACGCCGGACAATCGGGTCGCCTCTTCGTTGCTGCCCAACGCAAAGTTATACCGCCCGAGGATGGTCTTCGATAAGACGAGATAGCCGAGGATCGCCGCAATGAAGAAAATGACGACCGCATTGGGAATATCGAGCCCCGGCACCAGCCAGCCCAGCACGCTGCCCTGGGACACCTCGGCAAAGCTTTCGGCATCGTTGAAATAGACCGGTTTGGCCCCGGAGATGATGAGCGCGAGACCTTTGGCGATCATCATCATCGCCAGCGTTGCGATAAAAGGCGGAATCTTCATTTTCGCCACCGCCGTCCCGGACAGAAGCCCGCACAGGGCGCCGGTCAAAATGCCGCCAAGAATGCCGACGGGGACCGGCAATCCCCAGAAGGTGATGCAGACCCCTGTCATAACGCCGCTCAGCGTCATGACCGTCCCGACGGACAGGTCGATGCCGCCGGTAATAATGACAAAGGTGGATCCCAAAGCCAGCACGCCGATTACCGCTGTGGACAGAAGAATGCCCACGATGTTGGAGAACTGAAAGAAATTGCTGGACGAGAACGTAAAGAATAGGACGAGAACGACCAAGCTGGCTAGAGCCAGCACTTGCTGGAGCGCGCCCGATTTGATTTGAATGTTCATCTGCTTGTTCCTCCTGACGTGTATAGATGACGCGACGGTGTCTTACATCCTCGCTGTAGCCAGATGCATAATGCTTTCTTGGGTCGCCTCTTCATGATCCAGCTCGCCCGTAATCCGGCCTTCGCACATGACGAGAATCCGGTGGCTCATCCGAAGAATTTCCGGCAGCTCCGACGAGATCATGATGATCGACTTGCCCTGTACTGCAAGATCGTTCAGCAATCGGTAGATTTCGCTCTTGGCCCCAACGTCGATTCCTCGCGTCGGCTCGTCGAAGATCAGGATGTCGCAATCCCTCGTCAGCCATTTGCCAATGACGACCTTCTGCTGATTGCCCCCGGAGAGGAACTTGACCTCCTGATCGACATGCGGCGTTTTGACCTTCAATCGCGACACCATATCCTCCGCCTGCTCGCGAATCCTCGCCGTATTCATCCAGCCGCCGGGACGGAGGAAGCTGCCGTATGAGGCGATCGCCACATTGCTCTTCACGTCGAGATCGACGACGCATCCATAGCGCTTGCGATCCTCGGATAGATAGCCGATCCCTTGCCGCACCGCATCGTGCGGGCCCTTGATCGTTACCTTGCGGCCGTGCACGCGGATCTCGCCGGATTGGATGCGGTCGGCGCCGAAGATGGCCCGGGCAAGCTCGGTCCGTCCCGCGCCGACGAGGCCTGCAATGCCAAGAATTTCTCCCTTTTTCAGAGTCAGGTTAATGTCCTTCAAGGTTCTGCCTTGATTCAGTCCGATAACCTCCAATACCGTCTCGCGCTCACCAGCCATCCTCTCCGGCTTCGAGGTCTCGTAAATCTGCCGACCGACCATCTTCGAGATAATGTCCTGGGTCGTGACTTCAGCCGTGGATACCGTATCGATGTACTGCCCGTCGCGCATCACTGTAATGCGATCCGTGATTCGCTTGATCTCGTCCATCCGGTGGGAAATGTAAACGATTCCAACTCCGTTCTCGCGAAGCTGTCGTATGATGCGGAACAAATCCTCAATCTCCGTTTCGCTCAAAGCCGCTGTCGGCTCATCCATGACCAGCACATCGGCGTTGTAGGATAATGCCTTGGCAATCTCCACCATCTGCTGCTTGGCAACCGTTAATTCCGAAACCTTGATGGAGGGGTCCATGTCGAGGCCCATCCGTTCGAACAGCTCCTTCACCTGCCGGTGCAGAGCCCGGTCGTCCAGAAACAATCGGAGCTTTCGCCGCGGCTCCCGCCCGATGAAGATATTCTGGGCGACCGTCAGGTCAGGGGCCAGATTCAGCTCCTGATGAATCATGCTGATTCCAACGTCCTGAGCAACTTTCGGGTTCGATAACTCAACGGGCCGCCCTTTGAATTCGATCGTTCCTGCATCCTTCTGATAAACGCCGGTCAGGATTTTCATCAGGGTTGACTTGCCCGCGCCGTTTTCACCCATAAGGGCATGGACTTCACCGGCCCGCAGGTCGAATCGGCAGTTATTTAATGCAAGCACACCCGGAAATTCCTTCATGATTCCTTCCATCTGTATCAGCCATTCGCTCAACGTCCCTCACCTCTCTAGCTGGCACCTTTTATGAATCATTGTACAAACAGCTTCCGCGTGAAGGAATGGAATATTCTCTGATCGATGTTGAATAATCTATGATCCGCCGCAAAAATCCAAAAGAGAAGAAGCTACTCCTCCACAAAGGGAAAGAGCAGCTTCTGGTTCTCCTCGGTAAACATATTGTCCTTATTGATGATAACGGAATCGGTGTATATATGCCGGGGCATCTTGTCGCCCTCGATAACGGATACGGCTGTTTTGATGCCCAAATAACCGATGTTGAAGGGCTTCTGAACGATCGTGGATTGCAGGACTCCCTCTTCGAGCAGCTTGACTTCCTTCACCGAGCTGTCGAATCCGACCAGCTTGACTTTGCCAACCAGCCCCAGTTCCCGAATCGCTCTGCCGGCCCCCACCGTAGAAGGCTCATTCAGTCCGACGATTCCATTCAGGTCAGGCCTCTCAAGCAGGAGCTTTTTCGTGATTTCGTAGGCCCTCTCCTCCTTGCCTTCACTGTAGTAGGTGCCTACGATTTCCGTGCCGCCGCGCTGCTCCAGAATGCTTCGAACCCCTTGCTCCCTCTCGATCTGCGTCGAGGTGCCCTGCACGAAACTGATGATAGCAACCTTGGCCTGTTCCGGCAGGCGCGACGACAGCTCCTTGCCGGCCTTCTGTCCCGCATTCACGTTGTCGGTCGCGATCAAGCTCTGTGCATAGTCACCATTCACGGCGGAATCAATCATAATGAGCGGGATGCCAGCCTTACGAATCGACTCTGCAACGGGAACCAATCGGTTATAATCACCGGCGGCCAAAACGATCGCATCCGGCTTCCGCTCGACGGCCTCCTCCAACAATTGAATTTGCAAGTCAACCTCGATTTCCTGAGACGGTCCTACCACCGAGACGTCCACGCCGAATTCCCGTGAAGCCGTGTGCACCCCTTCAATCAGCACCCGCCAGAATTCATTCTCGTCCAGCGCCTTTACGCCGACGATAATCTTCTTGGGGCCGGGGTCATCCTTGGACCACTGATAAACGGCATAACCCAGAATAAGCAACGGAATCAGCAGCAGTACCATATAACGCATTCGCAGGTACGACTTCAAGGCACATCCCCCTCCACACGCTGCCATTCATCTGCATGAACGGCCGGAATGGCCAACGTTACGCTTGTACCCGATCCGGGCACGCTCGCATAGCTAAGACCATATTCCGTTCCAAAATATAACTGTATCCGCTGATGAACGTTCGCAATGCCAACGCTGTTTCTCGATGGGATGCCCTCTTTAGACGTGAGCAGCGTCTCCACCGTGGACTGATCCATCCCGATGCCGTCGTCCGTGACTTGAAATTCGATGCGGTGATCTCGACGCCCCCCTGTAATCGTGATCGTTCCCGGTCCTTCCTTGTTTTTGATGCCATGATAAATGGCATTCTCCACCAGCGGCTGCAGCAGCACCTTCAGCGTCAGATACGGGTAAAGCCCGCGATCGATATCCAGGGCAAAAGTGATTTTGTCCTGATAACGCATCTGTTGTATTTTCAAATAATTCGTAATATGCTCCACCTCGGTCGCAATCGGTATCAATTCCCTCCCCTTGCTGAGCGAAGCCCGAAACAGCCTGGCTAAAGCCGATGTCATCAAAATCACCTCGTCATGCTTCTTGCTCTCAGCCATCCATATGATGGAATCCAGCGTATTGTACAGAAAATGGGGGTTGATTTGGGCTTGCAGGGCATTCAGCTCGCTTTTTCTCTTAATCTCCTGCTCTACCACGATTTGATACATCAATTCCTTAATCTTCAGCACCATCACGTTGAAGCTGCGGGCAAGTCCGGAGATTTCCCTGGAGTGCCCCACCGGGACCCGGATGTCGAAATTCCCCTTCTCCACCTCCATCATCTTCTCTTGCAGCTTCTTGATGGGACGCGTCAGATTGCGTGAGAGGACGACGGAGAACAGCACGCCGACGACGAGGCATAACAATCCCGCTATAGCAAAAGACAGCTGCATCTGCTTCTTATTGTCCACAAGCTCATTCTCGTAAAAAACGCCCACGATTTTCCAGCCAAAATCCGTGTTCTTAATGCTGTAAATCCGGCTCGCACCGTCCTCCTTCACGACAAAGCTTCCATGTTTGTCCTGCAGCACCTGGTCCAATCTCTCCGTTTTCAGATTGCTGTAAAGCAGCTGCTGCTGGGGGTGATAAACAATCCGGCCTTCGCGGTCAATAACGAATACATAACCACGGTTCCCCAGATCGAGCTTGCTGAGCATATCATTAATCACTTTGAAGTTAAGATCGATCAGCAGGACGCCAAGCCCTTGGGTCAAATCCATGCCGCTGAGCTCGCGGCTCAACGATACAACCCAGCGGTACTCTCCCTTAATGACGGGCTGTACATGCGAGGAAGAGATCACCGTCTGTCCTTGGTTTTCCTTCGCCTGCCGATACCAGGGCTGATCGGATATTTCAATATAAGGATTTAACTCCGCATTGGACCGATCGGAAATGAAGGTCCCTCCCGCCCCGAAGATGTTGATCGAAGCAATGTCTTTGCGCGAAACGCGAATCGAGTGAAAATAATCCGATATCTTCGCCTTTAATACCGCCAGCTGCGCAGGCTCCAGCTCTTCGGCCGAGGCCAGGTATTCTCTTACGTTCGGATTGTTCATCGCGGCCAGCGAGATGTCCTTCATGCCTGTAATGTAGGTTTGGATATTCGCATTGACTTGATTGATCAGCTCGGAGGTATAACTTTCCGCCGTTTCCCGAACAGCCGATTCGGACAGCCGATAGGAGATGAAGATAAGCAGCAGTGCCGTGAACAGTACGAGCATCACGAAGGAACTGGCAATGCGGGACTGAATGCTTTTGATTCGCTGCGGAGCCTTCATGGCTGTACCCCGCCAGACGCCATTTTGTTCCGGTACTCCGTCGGGGTATCTCCGGTATGTTTCTTAAACAGCACGCTAAAATATTGAGGATCCTGATATCCGGTTTTCGCCGCAATTTCATAGGTTTTTAACAAGGAATGCTTCAGAAGTTCCTTCGCTTTCTCCATGCGGACTTCCGTAACGTATTCGACGAAGGTCTTCCCGGTATGCGACTTGAACAAGGCGCTGAAATAACTCGTGCTCATGAAGATCCGGCTGCACACGGTCTTAATCGATAACTCCGCATCCTCATAATGCCGCTGGATGAAATCGACCGCCTCCAGCATTTGGGAGCGTGTAATATCCTTTCTGGTCTTGGCTACGTCCCTTAACGCCTGCTCGCATACCTCGTTTAACCAGCGCTCAATCTCATCCAAGGACCGAAAAGAATACAGATCGGAGAGCAGCCTCTTCTCCTTGCCGATCAGCTCATTCCCATTGCTGCCGATTTCCATCAAAGTTTGAAGCACGGCAAGCATGACCCGAAGGACCCGCACGTAACAGAGCTCGATTGAAATTGAAGCGCTTCCAAGTTCGCTGATCAGCCGCCGGATGCACGCCTTCACCTCCGAGCCTGTGCCCGCCCGGATTGCCGAAACCAGCGCCGTCTCCGTTTCGATACCATCCAAGAGAGGACCGCTCCCGCGTTTTTCAAGATCGGTGATATGGACCACCTGATCGCGACCGATCAGAAGCCGGTACTCCAGGGCGGCCTCCGAGGCCTTGCAGGAATAACGTATGTTCTGCAGCTCGCAACAGATCGTTCCGATGCCAACCGTGACCGTGAATTTCATGAACTGCTTGGTGGAGCCGCGAATGTCCTCCGCCAGTTCCTGCGCCCGAGCGTGCAGCATTTCCTCGTCGGAGCCCGACAGAATGGTCATAACCTTATTCTCTTTATACCGAAAAACGGCTGCTCCAGGCTCACCCGCCAGGATCTCCTGCATGATGTTGTATAAAGCAAAAGCATGCAATTCATTATCGGCGTGCTGTTCATCCGAGCGAAGCTCATCCATATCCGCTGCCATGGCAATATACAGCGGCCCGCGCAGCGGAATATCGAAGTAAGACAGCCTGCTCTCCATTTCGGACCGCTTCATCGGCGATGACGCCAATCGTTCCAGAAAACGTTCCCTAAGCAGGACCAAGCTCTCGTTCAACTGCTTCTTGAGCCTCTTCAAGTGTTCGGTATGACCGCGCTCCTCATCCATTTCCAGCTTGAGCTTTTCGAGCATGTCCCTTAATTCCGCCGCCGTAACCGGTTTCAAAATAAAATCCGTCACCTGCAGCTTCACCGCCTGCTGGGCGTATTCGAAATCGTCGAACCCGGTCAGGATGATGATCTTCGTCTTAGGAAAACGTTCCGTAATATGACGGGACAATTCCAAGCCATCCATGTACGGCATGTTGATGTCCGTTAACACGACATCGGGCTGATGACGGGTTACGGCCTCCAACGCATCTCTGCCATTCTCGCAATCCCCGATGCATTCATAGCCATGCTCCGACCACTGAATCCGGTTTCGGATCCCTTCCCTTACGATCGGTTCGTCGTCCACAATAAGAATCGTATACAATCAAAGCCTCCCCCGTTCAAAAGCAAATCCCCTTTGCTCTGGTTTATCGTGTTACGAGGTGAATAATACAGGAAAAGCCCTTCGGCAGGCAACTGCCAAAGGGCTCCAGAACTTCATGTTTTATTTGCGGGCATTCATCCACGTCATGAAATTGTTCACCACGATATCGATGAAACCGATCGTCGGTTCATGGATCAGCTTGCCGGACTCATCCATCTTCTCGTGCACGGCGCCGATATAAACTTCATTGTTAGGAAGCAGCGGCGAGGTGATGCCAACGGAGAAGAGAATGTCCCGAAGATGCTCTTGGGCGCGAACCGTTCCGAGCTGTCCCATCGATGCCCCCATGATCCATGAAGGCTTCCCGTTCATGACCTTATCGACGCGCGATAACCAATCCAGCGCATTCTTGAGCACGCCCGGTATAGAATAATTATATTCCGGCGTGATCCACAATACGGCATCGGAAGCGGCAATCCGCTCCTTGAATTCCTTGACGGCCGCAGGAGGGTCCAACTCCGTGTCTTGATCGTAGAACGGAAGATCGCGAAGATCCACGATATCAAAGGCGATCTGATCCGAATAGCGCTGCTTCAAATATTCCGCCAGTTTTCGATTGTACGACTCTTTTCTAATGCTTCCCACAACGATTGCAACGTTCATGATATCCTCCAGTTCTATGCCTTTCCAGCACACATGATTCAGTTATTGGGTAACTTATTTTAGCCTATCACCATATTTTACCATTGTCAAAATACCTTAGTCCTACTTCATCAGGGAAAGCAGCTTACAGACATCTCTTTCCAGGTCTGCCCTTCTTTCTACAGGCACATGCCGCAGCAGCGCCATGGCGGCGTAAGGTACCTTGATGGCATGCGGATCTTCATACAGCCGGCCCCAATAGGCCGATTCCGTGATGGAAGCCTCGTCAGGCGCCTCGATCCCCTGAGCCATAAGCGTTTGAGGTCTGAGACGGTTAAGTTTCGTTTGGAGCCGGTGATTGCCTTGGCCCAGCTTGGCCAGTTGGGCATAACCGAGCCGTTCCAGCTCAATCAGCGCGTGGGCGTGGGTAACGCCATGCTCAAGTTCACCGGCAAAAAAATAATATCGGCCTTCCACGTGCTGATCCGGCAGCACGAGATCCAGCTCGGCAAGTGCACGGCATGCCAAATCGGACGCATCCCGGTAAGGCGGTATTTCCGAGAGCGAGATTTCCGATAGATCCAGCTTCGTATAATCCTCAATGCCGTAATACCTTGCAAGCTTATGTTCACTCGCTGCATCGTTCATGAGTTTAAGCAAACCTCTCACGATGGACGGAGTCAGTAAGTCCGGACGGTCCCGCAGTGCTTTCAGTCCGAGTACGCCCAGGGTTACGCCGTGGCCCGAAGTGCTCAAGCTTGTCAGGTTGGGCAAAAGCCCTTCCAGCAATTGATCCATCAATTCAGGCTGTGCGGGCTCGGATGGATACGGTTCAAACCAATCTTCATGCTGAGCGCGCAGATGACGGCAATTGGCAGCCAATCCATGGAGCACATCTTGCGGCAGATCATGCTCCTTCTGCATGTAATACGCTGCCAAATACGCCCCGCCGACATGCCCTTCAAACCAACCGACTTCGCCGCCGCGGCTCAAAGCCGTGAGACCGTCTATCAAATATTGGTCGTCAATGACCGGGTTCACCTCCTCCCCTTCGGCGGCACTCGGCAGATTCAGTTTGGCTGCAATGTCCTTGGGAAAGCTGGTTATCTTCAACCTGATGCTGTAGCCGTACATTCTAAAACGCAGTCCCTCATCGTTATCCGATAGGATCATCCGCCGATCCAGGGCCGAGCGGACCCGGTCTATAAATCGCTCGTCGGTGACGCCATACGTTAATTCCAGCGTCGGTGCCAGCGCGTACATGGAGATCGGGATCCATTTGCGTCTCGTGGATACCACAACGGCATGGGCCGTTCCGCCGATGACAAAAGCAAATTGTTCCGATTCCTTGGCGATGGTGAATCCGAGCGTCCGCTGCATCCACAGTCGGGCAGCTACCGGATCCTCGACAGGCAGTCCCACTTCCCGCAAATAGAGGACGCCATATTTACCGCTCGGGGTCAGAACCCCTTCCTTTAGATCCTTGTGGGCGATAAACTCCAGCAAATTTCCATCTCCATCCCTGAAGTATACGTTCACGTCGGAATCGAAGGATTCGACCACCTTGCCGTCCGGCCATTTCAACAACGGCACCTGCTCCGAGAGGCTCCGGACGGTGGAATCAAATTGGGAGAAAGCCACTTCAAACGCGATATGGGCAGGGGCTATGGGTTCAAACACCTCTTCAAATACCAACGTGAAATCGGGTGTAGGCTGAAATGCAATTTCGGCCTCGCTTTCTCTGACGACCGGGAATTGAAGCAATCCGTGATAGAATTGCTTCACTCCCTCGATGGAGACGGTCTTTAATGTTAATCCGGCGAAATGGGTGATCATGAGATTTCAGCCTTCACTTGATTGCTGATCTTCTTAACCAGCTCCATAAAGATGGAAAGCGCCTCTTTCGCCCGATAATCCAGCACGATCGTGCCCTCAGCCGCTTCCGACTCGTAAATGGCCCGTTGAGATCCGCCGATGGAAATCCATTCCGGACTATTAATACCATGCAAATTGCGTATGGTGGCCTGCATTTGCTGCAGTGAACTTACGCCGACCGCCCCGCCTGCCGAGCTTACCGATAAGACGGGTTTACCCGAGAAATGCATCTGCCCCAAATGATCCAGAGCATTCTTCAACACTCCGCTCATCCCGCCGTGATACTCCGGGGTAGTCAAAATGACGCCGTCCGCCTCCATTAATAAACGCTGCAGCTCACGCACGCCCTCATGCCGGTTGAATATTTCGTCCGGGGAATAGAACGGGAGCGGCGTTTCATACAAATTAAACAGCTTCACTTCCACGAACAACCGGTTCATTTGCGCTTCCAAGGCTTTGGCCAAAATGGTACTTGTCGCTTCTTTGCGA
>NZ_AEXS01000084.1:0-2801 GCF_000204455.1 Paenibacillus sp. HGF5
GGGGAAGGCGATGAAATCGGACGCATCCGCGCATTCACGGCCGGCTGGCTGGAGCGGGAATCCGTATTTTTGCATATGACCTATAAATACTTGCTTTCCTTATTAAAAGCAGGACTGTACGACGAGTTTTTCTCGGAAAGCAAAACATCGCTTATCCCATTTCTGGACCCGGCCGTTTATGGACGCAGCACCCTGGAAAATTCATCGTTCATCGCCAGCAGCGTCAATCCGGATCCCCATGTACATGGGCGCGGTTTTGTGGCAAGGCTGAGCGGATCGACGGCCGAATTCTTAAGCATGTGGATTATGATGATGGCCGGGAAAAGGGTATTCCGTTATGAGGGCAACCAGCTTCAGCTTCATCTGAACCCGGTGCTTCCGTCTTGGCTGTTTGACGAGCGGCAGGAGGTGTCGTTCACCTTCCTCGGTTCCGTCAAGGTAACGTATCGCAGCGAGCGCGCGGCAAATACGTTCGGGCAGGACGGCGTTGCGATTCAGCGATTCACCTTGACGACGGCGGGAGGAGACACGTTCGAGGTTGACGGCCCCCTCCTTACGGGCAAGTGGGCCCATGAAGTCCGTAACGGAAACATCCGGTCCATTCTTGCAGTCATGAGGTAAGTTTTACGGAACCCGAATAGACCACCCGATTCTAGCCGGGTGGTCTATTCTTTGTTCTTTGGCGTTTTCGTTTATTCTTGGGGCGGCTTTTTGTTCTTGTTTGTCATGGAGGAGCCGAACGATATGCCGATGGCAACACCGATTGCTATGCCTATAGCAATATTATTCATTGCCACTCCAATCGCTATGCCCACACCGATCCCCATGCATATGCCTAAGGCCATGTTGTTTTTTTTCTTTTCCATCGGGCAGTCACCTCCATCTGAGCAGATGTTGATACTAGGATTCAAACCAGCGCTTCCTTCGTCCTCAAGCTGCTTTTGTTCTTATTATATAGGATATCGGACAGGGATGCCGGATACCGAATTCTTCATCTTTTCGCCGCTTGCAAGTCCCCTGTTTGCAACCCATAATAGATATATCGATTCCACATACATAACGAATGTTCATCTTACCGTGCGAGGAGGGGGTTATCATGCAGTGGATCGCCATGCTGACGATGCTGATTGATCATATCGGGCTTGTGTTTTTTCCGCATCAGGAGATGTGGAGAATCATCGGCCGCATCGCATTTCCAATCTATGTTTACGCTCTCGTGCAGGGACACCGCTACACTTCATCGAGACCCAAGTATATCGCACGGCTGGCCGTTATTGCAGCGGTCTCCCAAATTCCGTACCAGCTTGCGCTGGATCCCGAAGGGCTTAACGTGGTCGTAACCTTGTTGGCCGGTGCCTTGGTTCTTTATGTGCTGGAACGATCGGATTCCCGGCTGCTATCATGGATGGTGGTTGTTGCAGCCTGTGCGTTGATGAGTGAGTTTCCGTTTGATTACGGAGCCTACGGCTTGCTGTTGATCTTGATTTTCCGATATGCTCAGGCCGGCTGGCTCGTTCCGCTTCATATGTTATTGAACCTGCTGTTCTGGTTCCTTAATGATTGGGAGCTGCAGATGTGGAGCGTGATCCCGACGGCCGTGATAGCTTATGGCCCTCATGTATGGAGAAAACTGGAGTCCGTCCGTGTGAGCCGCTGGGTATGGCGTTCATTTTATCCGCTGCATTTACTGGCTATAGCCGTATTGCGGGTGTTTATATAACAGAAGATTTTTAGGTTAATGCCTCATGGACTGATTATGTACAAGGAGAGACATTCATGCAGAATATCGCAATCGCTGCCTGCATCCTATTGTTCGCGGCAGCGGGTTACATCGCGTTTATGAATTCCAAATTAATTGCGGATAAAAAGCGGGAAGCATACATTCCTCCGCCTGCTTCGGAATATACCGTTTATATGACTCCTCAATTCACCGAGGAGGACAAAAGGACGCTGAGTCCGATCGGCGTCATGGAATTTCGCGATCCGCAAGGCATGATGAAGGTATATCTTTGCCGGGTCAAAAATGAATCCGAAGACTTGAAGCTGGAGCAAGCCGGCAACGTGTTTCTTCATCATCTGACCAAGGCCAGGGACACCGGCACGCTAATGTTTTATCGGACCGTGGAGGAAGCGCTGCAGGGACCGGAGGAGAAGAGCTTAACCGACCGTCTGTCTGCAGCCGCGAAAAAAAAGGCGAGGACAGAATAGGTCGAACCGGGTCAATCCACCCTCTTGCGGGGTAATAGAGAAATAAAAGACCGAAAGGAGATTTTCCGAAATGAAAACATTTAAAATCGGAAGGACATCGGTCTCCGTCTTTATAGGCGATATAACGACATGGACGGGCGACATTATCGTCAATGCTGCAAATTCGGGACTGCTGGGCGGAAAAGGCGTGGATGGCGCGATTCATAGCGCCGGAGGGCCGGAGATCATGGAGCAGTGCATGGAAATTCGCAAGCAGCAAGGCGGCTGCCCGCCAGGCAACGCCGTGATTACAGGAGCAGGCCGGCTGCCTGCCCAGCATATCATTCATACCGTCGGCCCGATATGGGAGGGCGGCGGAAGGCGCGAGGAGCATACGCTGGCGGAATGCTACCGCAACAGTCTCCTGCTTGCAATCGAGGTCGGTGCCAAAAGCATCGCCTTTCCTAATATAAGCACGGGTATCTATGAGTATCCTAAAGCTCCGGCATGTGACGTGGCGTTAAAGGCGGTGACGAAGCTGCTTGAGGAAGATCTGCCGGATAACCGGCTGGAGCGGGTTGATTTCGTTTGCTTTTCTCCCGAGAATGAAGAGC